>JAJPYK010000239.1 GCA_021205005.1 Paraprevotella sp.
GGTCAGGTCCCTTTTTTGTGCCTTCAATCAGACACACTCAAAGAAACAGTATCTATGGCCGGCATATTGAGGAACCCGTTTGTGTCCATGCCGTTGCGGTTGAAGAAATCGTATCGTGCGGCAATTTGTACGCGGGGGGCTACGAAATAACCGCCTTGGATGTAGCCGCCCAGATAGTCGAACGTCTCGTTAATCTTCTGGCGTTTGGTGAATCCTACGTGCATATAGTAGGCTTCTGCTCCGAGATAAAGCTTGTTTTTCAGCATGGCGAACTCCAGTCCGACGCGGGTGTCGTTGGTACTTTCGCTTTCGCTTTCCACATTCAGGTTGGCACTTGCGCCCAGCAACCACTTGAATTCGTGCAGACGTCCGGGTGTACATTGCGTGGCCGGCATGACGCCTTTGGGCATAAAGGTGAACCGTCCGGCGTAGAGCAGCGAGGGAATATGCCAATCATCACTGATGGTTTTGGTCGCCGTGTTCACGCTTGAGCCGGTGCCGTTGAATATGCCGATCTCATAACCGAATTTGTGTGCTAAAAGACCGTGTACCTCCACACCGAGATCGAAGCCCGTACAGATATTCGGCGTTACGGCGTTCAGTGAATAAGGCATGATGACGGATGCGGTGAGCGAGGTGGGGATCTTGGGCATCAGCGTCTCGCCCAGCGTTGTCAGGTAGGCATGAGAAAAGGGGGTCTTGAATTTACCTACCCGCACGGCGAATTGTTCCTTCAGCGCGATGTCGAACCAGGCTTGTTGCAAAATAGCGCCGCCGCTTGCCGCTGCGTTGATTGACAGGTTGAAGGCCAGCTTTCCCCAGGCCTTTCCTGTGAAACCCAATACGGCATACGGCACGGAGAAACCCAAATTGGCCAAGTTGTCTTGATTGTAAGCCTTGTCCAGTCCTTCGTCGTCATACCAATTAATGTCGGCCGCGGTTTGCACCAACAAGTACGGCTTGAATACGAAATCGGCTTTCTTGGTCTGGATGGAAAAGCCTTCACGTCCGGCCAAAGAAACCACTCCGTTTTCGCTGTCTTCCTCATATTGTGCCATGACGGAAAGAGGAAGGGCCGCCATCATAGCCATTGCGAATATCTTTTTCATTGTTTTTCGTTTGTTTCTTAAATGGAATGAATTAAAAAATCACTTGTGTCAGGCAGTCCGTTACAATGAGTTGAGGAACTGGATCAGCGCATTGCGATCTTCCTTACTCATTTGTTTGAACAGGTTTTTCGAGGCTTCGCCTTCACCTCCGTGCCATAAGATGGCTTCCGTAAGATTACGTGCGCGTCCGTCGTGCAAGAAATAAGTATGTCCGTTGACCTTTTCCTGCAATCCGATACCCCACAACGGCGTAGTGCGCCATTCATTACCTCGGGCCAGTCCGCTCACATAATTGTCATTGAGTCCTACGCCCATGATTTCGCTTCCCATATCGTGGAGCAAATAATCAGAGTAGGGATGAATGGTCTGGCTGCCCAGCCATGTCAGTTGCGTACCCAGAAGCAAGGTAGATCCGCGCGGTTGCGTATGCAGGGTGACGGTGTGGCACAAATGGCATTTGGCCTGATAGAACATTTGTTCCCCGCGTTTCACGGTAGGATCGTTGACATTGCGCCGTGCCGGTACGCCCAACCCTTGCAGATAGAGGTCCACATCCTCCATGTCCTCAGCACCGATATCCAGTTGTTCGTAGGTCAATCCCATCATTCTGCCTTCTTGCATTTGGAGCTGTCCCTCACAGATTTCTTCCGGATAGCGGCTGTTGGTGACGCCGAGGTCGCTGCTGAATCCCAGTTCTACGGTCAGGTCGGCATGTTGCGCCTTGTTTCCGCTCAGGCCCAATTGCAGTTTACCTTTTTCCGTGATGTAGTTGGCGCGTCCGCTGATGCCATACTCAGGGTAGTTGCTTTTAGCGGCCAACTGTTCTATTTCATGGCGGTCGATGGCCATCATCGGGCCCATACCTACGTGGCGGAGCGGTATACGCACGCTGCAGAACAGGTCTTCCGGACGGATGCTGTCGGCATACCATTCCGTGATGGTATATTCCGGATAACAAAGTTGGTAAGGTTCTCCGTCGGGGAAAGCTCCGTCTTCATAATGCCATTTCACACTGAGTTTGCCTTCCGGCTTCACTCCGTAGATGCTTTGGTTGTGAAGTACGCGCCCGTAGTTCTGGAAGAATGCACCGTTACGCCGCGTGATGTAGACCAACATGGCCGAGAATCCGGAAGGACCGCTGCCGCCTTCGCCGTAGATGCCCTCGCCATTCCATAACGACGGTTTGGTACGTCCGGCGTTCAGGTGGCAACTTCCGCAAGAATACCCTACATATACGGGGCCAAGTCCGCCGGAAATGGTACGTGTGTCGTCATAAAGTCCGTCTCCGTCGCGGAAGCGCGCGGCATAATCCGCATCGGAAGCGATCCAGTCGGCACGCGTATCGTAAGCGACCGGACTGTTCAGGAATACGGTGGAGATGCCGGCAGAGAGTGCGTATCCGTCGGGCACTTCCACGTCTCTCACATCCAAGCCGTCGTCATCGCAGGCATAAATTCCTGTGGCGATGGAGAACAGAGCTAAATATCTTACAATATGATTCATCATGAACAGTTTGTGATTCTTATTTCTTTATTAAACCAGATAAGTGAAGATCGCCCGTTGCGGACTGATCTTCACTTTCTTACAGGCTCTTAATGTGTATATCTCTGTCGGTTACTCTGCCGGTACGGTACGCGGGTTACCGTTCTTGAACAACAGGAACTCCAATGTGTGGAAGCCTCTTACTTCTTGAGATTGAGTAATTTCTTCCTCCGTATCTCCGTCGTTCCAGTTCAGGTTGTCGAAGTTGCCGGAGTTCAGGATATTGACAATGGCTACCTGGTCGAGCGGCCAACTGTCCATATTGGGGTCGAGGCCCAATACGTCTACCGGACCGAAGAGGAAAGCTTCGCTTTGTTCCCACGGAGTACGGGCTACGAGCCAGGCTTCGCAAGCCGACTCAAACGTATCGTTGCTCGGAGTGTTATAGAAGTTCTGTACGGCTTGGGTCAGTGCGACCGTCTTGTCTTGCAGGTCTTTATAAGTCGGCATGATTACTTTGTCCACGTATTCGTCGATCACATTGTTCAAATCATCGTCGGAAATGGTACCATTGTTATAAGCTGTGGTCAAGGCATTGCGCAGATCTTTGTTGAATAGATTGCCCAAATCGACACAAGCTTCCATGGCAGGCGGTACCTTTTCGTCGTTGATGTGGTTGCGGAAAGGCTGGGGAATGGCCAGAATGGCGTTCTTGGCTGCTTCGATCGCATTGGAGATCTGTGTGTTCAACGTCGGATTGACGCGCTCCATCACCCGATAGAGCGATTTGTCGTTGATGGTGCTGTCCAGACTGTTGAAGTAAGAGTTACGGATGGAACGGATGTTGTTGGCATAATCGTCGCGGGAATGATAGCTGTACCATGATTCTACGGCGTAGAGTGCTTCTGTCTGCTGGCCGGCGTTCCACTTGTTGTACGGGTCGCCGATTTTAGTGTTGCCCACCTCGTCCGTAATCTCGTTACACTTGTCGATGATGGTCGTGATGCAGTCCATCACGTTTGAGTAACCTTCGGCTCCGTTATGGGCTTTAAACGTGTTCTTGAAAGCGTTTCCACCCTTGTAGCTGACGTTCCACGAGTCGTATAGCGTGGAGGCATCCTGTTGCAGCAGTTGGGCTACCTTAAGCGAATACTTGCGCCAACTGGCCGAGTTTGCGGCGGTGTAGTCGAGGTCGGCAGCCGAGTCTTTGTCGCTGTTGTCACCCGTAGAGGAGGAGGTGTCATCGTC
>JAJPYK010000171.1 GCA_021205005.1 Paraprevotella sp.
TTCGAAAGAAATGAGGCTGCACCGTAACCTTTAATTACGACACAGCCTCTTTTTTCGTAGTTTTCTATTAACCGTTTTTTCCGTATGGAGAAAAAACGTCGGTGACGTTATTTCACCACCACTTTTACAGCCTTCCTCGTGCCGTCGCTCATCACATCCTGACGGATGTAGATGCCGCTCTGTTTCGGCTCGTCCACACGCATACCATTGATCGTATACCAAACGCTCTTCACCACGGTAGCCGTTCCCTTTGCATCCACTCCGTCTACGGATGAAACAAAGTCATCGGGCCGGTTGGCATCGCCGTCGCCGAGATAATACAAGTGGAAGTTATCGAAGCAAGTCCAGTCATGGGTAATCATATTCTCCTTGCGCATGCCGATCTTCACGGGCTGACCGTCCTCGGGCACGTAGAAGCTGATGCTGTCTTCATAATTACCGTCTTCGAAAGACAGACGGGCACCGATCGGCTGGTCGATTACGCAATGATAAAGCAGATTCGTCATATCCGGGAACAGAGAATCCGGCATGACCTTATCCGATGAGTCGTATTTATATTCGCCCACATGGCTGAAGATCGAAGGCAACGGCTCGTTCCAATGGTCGGAACCGGTCTCGACAAAGGCTTCCACATTCTGATGTTCTACGCTGTCGCGGCGCGTCAATGCAGCCACCTGCGTATCGCCGGCACGGTAGAAACCGTTGTACGTGATGCGGTAATATCCCTTCGGCAGACTGTACAGGGTCTGGCTGAGTTCCGTTCCACCCATGTTATACATTTCGTAGTTCGACTCTGAGGTCACTATGGAGCCTTCACTGTTACCGGTGATCGTCCAGTTCTGAGCCTTGCTATCGCTATCCTTGAAATCGAAGCTCGGATTCTGTATCAAGTCCGTCATGTCGACCGGAGCATCCTTAGTGGCGCCGGCATACTGGATGGCACCGGCCACCATCTTGGAATAAGCCTCGTTGATGCGGGCCACATAATCGTCGATCTCGTCCATAGACTGTACGTCCTTGTCACCATTAAAGATCGGAAGCAGTTCCACGATCAGCGCATCGAACTCATCGTAAGCCTCAGTATCCGCATACTTGTCATAGCTTATACCATTCGGATCTATTCCATTCATTCTGTTGTCGTGCATGCTTACCAGAGAATCCAATGAAGCCACGGCACTGATAGCCTCTTCTCCCGCGGAAATCGCGTTATCCAGCGAAGTTACCTGCTCGTTATAGATGTCGCGCGTCAGACCGGAAGTAAGAGCCGAATTGGCGGAAGAGATCGCCGTGTTCAAGCCGTTCTTGGCGTCTACCGTAGTCAGATCAGCCTGGTTCAGCAAGTCGGTGGCTTCCGAAACCAAAGCCGTCAGAGCTGATTCCGCACCCGTCATGTCGTCTGCACCCAGATAAGTCACTTGGAAATTGTCGAACACCGTCCAATAACTGCTGTTACCGTTGGCAGGCTTCGTCGGCAACTTGGCGCCCACGCGGAGCTTACCGTCCGAAGTCACATAGCAGGTTACCGTATTGAGGAAAGCATCGGGATCGTCTCCGAAAGCCGTCTCTGCGCTGGGACGACCGTTGAGGGCATACTTGCCGTCGAGGTCGGAACCCGGGATGGACAACTGTGCACAATTGTCGTTGAGGTTCTCGTCATACACCTTGTCATATACGTGGTGCAGCTTCGTCATGGCATCGTTTCCGTATACGTAAGCCAATATGTCGTTCGTCTGGTCGCCTTCCACGCCCCAGGCGGCAGAACAATTGGTATTGCTGTCCGGACGATAGAAACCCTGCATCGTAATGCGATAAGAACCCTCGGGCATACCGGTCAGTTCCTGATAAACATCGAACGTGTTGTTATAAACCTCGCCCACATTGTTGGCATAGCCCACGGAAGAGGCGCCGTCCGTAATGCTCCAGCCGCTCGCGCTGCCCGTAAAGTTCGGATTGGTCAGCAAACCGGTCACATTGTCCGTCGTTCCGTCGATCAGAGCCGTCTTGACGGCAGCGACAAGCGCACGGTCGGAACGGGTCTGTATGCTGTCCACATCGTTCGGATTGAAAGTCTTGTCATTATAAGAAGCAGCCAGATCATCCAGGTAATCCTCGTAATCGATAAGTCCGGATTCTGCATAAGGTGAAGCGTCATAAGCATCGTTCAACTCGGTAATCTTGCTGTTCAGCGTCTTATAGGCCTTCACGTCGTTAGCCAGACTGTCCATGCGGGCCTGCACCGTAGCGATGACGGCTTTCAGCGAGTCGTCGTCCAATTGGGTGTTGGCTGCAGCGTCTTTGGCCGCCTGAATCGTAGCCTGATATTTCTCGTCGCCGGCTTGGCTGTAAGCCGCATTGGCAGCCTGATACTCCTGATAAGTGCTTTCGGCCGAAGAGATGCTCTCATTCAAGGCGTCGCGCATGGTCGACGCGCCGGACGTTCCGTAATAAGTCAACGTGAAGTTGTCCACGCCCGACCAGTTGGAGTTTGCGTCGATCACCCTCATACCGATGCTGGCCGTACCGCCCACCACGGAGAACTTCACCTCGTAAGGCACGGCATAGCCGTTCCCATCGGGCGAAGACACGTTGGCTTCCGTACGCACCTCGCCGGACAAGGTCTTGGCCACCAGAAAACGTCCTTTCGGTTCATCCGTATTATTGGTCAGGATATAAGCTTTCAAGCTGTAAGCGCCATCGGGCAGACCGGTCAGGTCTTGCATGATAGACCAGTCGGGATTATTGGTACCTGCCGGATTCCAACGTTCATAGAAGTTCTGGAAGACAGAACCGTCGGAAGTAGCCTGCGAAGAAGTCTGACGGCTGAAATTATCCTGTCCCGGAGCAGCCACTTTCTCGATGGTCCATCCGTCCGAATTGGTGTCGAACGAAGGATTGGTGATCATGTCCGTCATCGAAACCGGATTGCTGGCCGATGCCGAGCTGTACTTATATTGCAATATGGCGGATTTCAAGTTCGAAGTAGCTTTCTCCACCTCTTCCTGCGTAGCGGACGCATTATTATAGATATTGGCATATTCCGTATAATCGGTGAAACCGACCTCGTCGGCAGCTTCCAACTGCGCTTGCAACTGTTTCTTGGCCTCATAGACGTTATACACCTCCGGAGTGACGAACTTCCAGTCCAAGCCGGCTTTTTCATAGCCCGATGTAGTCGGTTTGAGCACGGGGTTCACGCCGTTATCCCATTTACCGGTATTTTCATCATAATTTACGGCCACATAAGTATCCTCATACAATGCATTACCGGTATTGGCGCCGAAAGTAGGATCCTCGTCGATCACCCGGATACGATAAGTCTGGTCGCCTTGGGGCAAGATCTGCCACAACATGTGTCCGGTGTTGTTATGGTCCACACAGATCGCCAAAGAAGCCTCGCGGATAAACAATTCATGGAAACCGCCGTTGGAGGGCGCGTTCATCATACTCAGACGCCAGCCCTTGGCCGTGGAATAATCGGCAGCGGACGGAGAACGGTGGCTCAGTGCATAGTCTTCACCATAGCTCACGGTCACTTCCTGTCCCTCGTCGGCCACGACGCATTCCGTGTCCCAATTGTTTTTCCAGTTACCGTTGCTCATGAACTCTTGAGTGCCCACATGGTATATGTAGTACACTCCTCCCCCTGTACCGTCGGTATTCAGATTGGGATCGACAAAGGTTAATGTCGGGTCGGCCCAATCTGCCGCCAATAAAGGTAAAGTGGATGAAGTGGCTCCGCAAAGTGCCATCAC
>JAJPYK010000158.1 GCA_021205005.1 Paraprevotella sp.
ATAGAATTCAGATAAAGAAAATGGAGCTGAATCTTCACTTTCCCGAAAGCGTTCGAGGACATTGTTTCATCGATCTCCGCAGATTGTTTTTTTTCTCCGCAGATCGAAATGTTTTTCTCCGCAGATTGAAATCGCCTTCTCCGACGATCGAAACGACGTTTTCCGTACGCAAGGAGAATGATGGACGGATAAACTAAATATCCGTTGCATAAAAGGCCTATATTTATTCATTTTGAAAACAAATAGGCAAAATAGCTTCTAAAACGAAACTTTTCCGTATCTTTGCCCCCATATTATAACATAAACTCACTTAGACAATGATACTTGACATCGAAATGTTACGGAATTTCTATTCCCATTATCAGGCAAAGATTCATTCCATCAAGGACACATTGAACCGACCGCTTACTTATGCCGAAAAGGTATTGTATGCCACTTATATGATATAAAGGACCTCCGCATGTTTCAACGCGGCGAAGATTACGTGAATTTCCGTCCCGACCGCGTAGCCATGCAGGACGCTACGGCGCAAATGGCGCTCTTGCAATTTATGAACGCAGGCAAGGACGAGGCGGAAGTGCCCGCCACGGTACATTGCGACCACCTGATCCGTGCAGATCACGGCGTGAAGGAAGATCTGCCCGCAGCATTGAATACCAACAAAGAGGTTTATGATTTTCTGGAATCGGTTTCCGCCAAATACCGCATCGGTTTCTGGAAACCCGGCGCAGGCATCATTCACCAAGTCGTGTTGGAGAACTACGCATTCCCCGGCGGAATGATGGTGGGGACGGATTCGCACACGCCCAATGCCGGAGGACTCGGCATGGTGGCTGTCGGCGTAGGCGGTGCCGACGCGGTAGACGTGTTGACGGGACAACCGTGGGAACTGAAAATGCCGAAACTGATCGGCGTGAAACTTACCGGAAAACTGTCCGGATGGGCCTCTCCCAAGGATGTGATACTGAAACAGGCAGGCATCCTGACCGTGAAGGGCGGCACCAACTCCATCATCGAATACTTCGGCGAAGGGGCGGAAACGCTCTCCGCCACAGGAAAGGCTTCCATCTGCAACATGGGAGCAGAAGTAGGCGCCACCTGTTCCATCTTCCCCTATGACACTCATGCCGCAACCTATTTGCGGGTGACGGAACGGGAAGAAGTGGCGGCCATGACCGAAAAGGTCGCAGCCGACCTGAGGGCCGATGAAGAAGTATATGCTCATCCCGAAGCATTCTTCGACCGCCTGATCGAAATCGATTTATCCGCCATAGAGCCTTATCTGAACGGACCGTTCACACCCGATGCGGCTACGCCGATCTCACAGATGGGAGAATACATCCGCCAACACGGCTATCCGCAGCAAATGGAAGTGGCCCTCGTAGGCTCCTGCACCAACTCTTCCTACCAGGACTTGAGCCGGGCCGCTTCCGTGGCACGGCAAGCCTCGGAACAGCACATCGAAGTGAAAGCTTCGCTGATCATCACCCCCGGTTCGGAACAGATCCGTTATACGGCAGAGCGCGACGGTCTGATCGCCGACTTCGAACGCATCGGCGGAGTCATCATGACCAATGCCTGCGGCCCCTGTATCGGACAGTGGAGACGGCATACGGATGACAATACACGCAAGAACTCTATCGTGACGTCGTTCAACCGGAACTTTGCCAAGCGGGCGGACGGGAACCCGAACACGTGCGCATTCATTGCTTCGCCCGAAATCGTGACGGCATTGACCATTGCAGGACGGTTGGATTTCAACCCCTTGACGGACACTCTGACCACAATTGCGGGCCAGCAGGTAAAACTGAAAGCCCCGCAAGGAGAGGATTTCCCGCCCAAAGGCTTTGCCGTGGACGACAAGGGTTATCTGGCTCCTCCCGAGAAAACGGAAAATATTAGGGTAGTGATCTCCCCTACCTCGGAGCGTTTGCAGGTGCTTTCTCCTTTCTCCCCGTGGAACGAAAAGGACTTCATCGACATGCCCCTGTTGATCAAGACCCAAGGCAAATGTACGACAGACCATATCTCCATGGCAGGACCGTGGCTCCGTTTCCGCGGCCATCTGGAGAACATCTCGCGAAACCTGCTGATGGGAGCGGTAAATGCGTTCAACGGGAAAACGAACTGCGTATGGAACGCACTGACGGGAGAATACGGAGAAGTATCCGCCGTAGCCAAAGCGTATAAAGACAAGGGCATTTCTTCCATCGTCGTGGCCGAGGAGAATTACGGCGAAGGCTCTTCGCGTGAACACGCAGCCATGGAACCGCGTTTCCTGAATGTGAAAGTCATCCTGTCCAAAAGTTTTGCCCGCATACATGAAACCAATCTGAAGAAACAAGGCATGTTGGCACTGACGTTTGCCGATAAGGAGGATTACGACAAGATCCGGGAAACGGACAAGATCTCTGTCGAGGGATTAGATAACTTCTCGCAGGCTTCCACTTTCACCATCGTAGTGAAGCACGCGGACGGCACGCAGGAACGGTTCAAGGCGAACCACACCTATAACGAACAACAAATCAAATGGTTTAAGGCCGGTTCGGCATTGAATACATTAAGGAAATAAACAGAAAACGACAACATGAGTAAAATAGTGAAAAATCCATCAGGATTGACAGTGCCTGATGTGGTCACCGTACCTTTCATCGAAGGGGACGGCGTAGGAGCCGAAATCACGCCCGTATGCCAGAAGGTAGTGAATGCGGCCGTAAAGAAAGCGTTCGGCGGACAACGCGCCGTGGAATGGAAAGAAGTATTGGCCGGCGGCAAGGCGCACGAACAGACCGGGGAATGGCTGCCCCAGGCTACGCTGGATGCGTTCCGCGAATATCTGATCGGCATCAAAGGTCCTTTGATGACGCCCGTAGGGGGCGGCATCCGCTCACTGAACGTGGCGCTCCGGCAAACGTTGGACTTATATGTCTGCCAACGTCCCGTAAGGTACTTCAAGGGAATCATATCTCCCATCAAACAGCCTGAAAAAGTGGATATGTGCATCTTCCGCGAGAATACGGAAGACATTTATGCCGGTATCGAATGGGAAGCCGGTACGCCTGAGGCACAAAAGTTCTACAACTTCATCCACAAGGAGATGGGCGTATCCAAGGTACGCTTTCCCGAAACCTCCTCATTCGGCGTAAAACCGGTCTCAAAAGAAGGCTCGGAAAGGCTCATCCGCGCAGCCATCCGGTATGCCCTGGAGCAGGGCTATCCGAGTGTGACTTTGGTGCACAAGGGCAACATCATGAAATTCACCGAAGGAGGATTCAAGAAATGGGGATACGAATTGGCGGAACGTGAGTTCGGAGAAGAGTTGCGCACAGGACGGCTGGTCATCAAGGACTGCATTTGCGACGCATTCTTACAGAACACCTTGCTTACACCGGAAGAATATTCGGTGATTGCCACCATGAACCTGAACGGGGACTATATCTCAGACCTGCTGGCAGCCCAAGTGGGCGGAATAGGCATAGCACCGGGAGCCAACATCAACTACCAGTCGGGACATGCTATTTTTGAAGCGACTCACGGTACGGCTCCGAATATTGCCGGCAAGAACATCGTAAACCCCTCTTCCCTCTTGCTTTCGGCCGTGATGCTGCTGGAATATATCGGATGGAAAGAGGCTGCCCGACTGATCACCCAGTCTCTGGAGAAGGCTTTCTCTTCAGGATTCGCCACCAAAGACCTCGCCCGCTTTATGCCTGACGGCAAGGAACTGGGC
>JAJPYK010000298.1 GCA_021205005.1 Paraprevotella sp.
GCTAAAAGAATAGTTCGTTTAGTGTTTATGATTTTTTTGAGAGATTAGAGATTTGTTTGTCGGGGCTTTCCTCTTGAGATATGAGGGTTGTCCCGTTTTTTTATGTGCGGCAAAAAACGGGAACAGCCCGTTTCAAATCAAAAATTAGTTGTAATTTTGCGTATGATTCTATAAAGGTGAAGATTATGGCAAAAGAAGGGTTAACCCCGATGATGAAGCAGTTCTATGATTTGAAAGCCAAGCATCCTGACGCTATCATGTTGTTTCGTTGCGGGGATTTCTACGAAACTTACAGCCAAGATGCTGTTGTTGCTTCTGAAATTTTAGGGATAACTTTAACAAAACGCAGCAACGGAGGAAAAAAGGATAATCCGATGGAAATGGCCGGATTTCCATATCATGCCTTGGATACGTACTTGCCTAAACTGATTCGGGCGGGACGTCGGGTCGCGATATGCGATCAATTGGAAGATCCCAAACTGACCAAGACTTTAGTGAAAAGGGGCATTACGGAATTGGTGACGCCGGGGGTTTCTATGAACGATAATGTATTGAATAACAAGGAAAATAACTTTCTTGCCGCGGTACATTTCAATAAAAATATTTGTGGAGTAGCTTTTCTCGACATTAGCACGGGAGAATTTCTCACGGCTGAGGGGAAAACAGAATATATAGATAAGCTTTTAGGTAACTTTTCACCGAAAGAGGTGCTTTTCGAACGGGGGAAACGCAACTTGTTCGAAGGTAGTTTCGGGACTAAGTTCTTTACGTTTGAATTGGATGATTGGGCTTTCTCCGAGCGGTCGGCTACGGAAAAGCTATTGAAACATTTCGATGTGCAGAATTTGAAAGGGTTCGGCATCGATCATTTGAAATGCGGAATTGTAGCCGCCGGAGTGATCCTGCAATATCTGGAGATGACGCAACACAGCCACATCGGCCATATCACGTCCATTTCCCGTATAGAAGAAGAGCGTTATGTGCGCTTGGATAAGTTTACGGTGCGTAATCTGGAATTACTCGGTTCTATGGTCGACGGCGGCAATTCGCTTTTAAAGGTGATAGATCATACGATTACGCCGATGGGAGCGCGTTTGTTGCGTCGCTGGATCTTATTTCCTTTAAAAGAAGAAAAACCGATTAACGAGCGTCTGGATGTGGTGGATTATTTTTTAAAAGAACCAGAATTCAAAGAGTTGGTCAGCGACCAGCTGCATTTGATGGGGGATTTGGAACGTATCATATCCAAAGTTTCCGTAGGCAGAGTGTCGCCGCGCGATGTCGTGCAGTTGAAAGTGGCTTTACAAGCCATAGAACCTATAAAATCGGCCTGTACGCATGCCGCGGACAATACTTTGAAGAGGATAGGGGAACAGCTTGATCTCTGCGTGTCCATTCGCGACCGTATAGCCCGTGAGATACAGGAGGATCCGCCTTTGATCGTCAATAAGGGAGGGGTTATTGCCAAAGGAGTGGATGCCGAATTGGACGAATTGCGGCATATAGCTTATGAGGGCAAGGATTATTTATTGAAGATTCAGCAGAGAGAAATCGAGAGAACCGGAATTCCGACGTTGAAGATATCCTATAATAATGTGTTCGGTTATTATCTGGAAGTGCGCAATGCACACAAGGATAAGGTGCCGTCCGATTGGATCCGTAAGCAGACTTTGGTCAATGCCGAGCGTTACATCACGCAGGAACTCAAGGAGTATGAGGAAAAGATCATGGGAGCGCAGGATAAGATTCTTATATTGGAAACCAAACTGTATGGTGAATTGGTGCAGGCCTTGGCGAAATTCACGTCCGCCATTCAGCTTAATGCCAATTTGCTGGCTCGTTTGGACTGTCTGTTGTCCTTTGCCGAAGCGGCACAGGCGAATCATTATATCCGTCCGATGATAGAAGACAGCGACGTGTTGGACATCAAGCAAGGCCGCCATCCGGTCATAGAAAAAGAACTTCCGGTAGGGGAGCGTTACATCGCCAACGATGTCTATCTGGATACGGAAAAGCAGCAAATCATCATTATCACCGGACCGAATATGGCCGGTAAGTCTGCTTTGTTGCGGCAGACTGCTCTGATTACGCTGATGGCCCAAATCGGTTGTTTCGTTCCTGCCGAATCGGCGCGCGTAGGACTGGTGGATAAAATATTCACTCGGGTAGGAGCCAGCGACAATATTTCGATGGGAGAGAGTACGTTTATGGTTGAGATGAACGAAGCGGCCAATATCTTGAACAATATTTCTTCGCGCAGCCTGGTGCTTTTCGACGAGTTGGGACGAGGTACGTCCACTTACGACGGCATCAGCATCGCCTGGGCCATTATAGAATATATTCATGATAACAAGAAGGGGAGGGCGCGTACATTGTTCGCCACCCACTACCATGAGTTGAACGAGATGGAAAAGCTTTATCCCAGGGTGAAGAATTACAATGTATCTGTGCGCGAGGTGGATCAGAAAATCATCTTCCTGCGTAAACTCGAACGGGGCGGGAGCGAGCATTCTTTCGGTATTCACGTAGCTAAACTGGCCGGTATGCCCAAGAGCATCGTGGAGCGGGCCAATACGATACTGAAAGACCTGGAATCGGCCAACAGTAAGGACGTGATGAAGAAAGATTCCCATGTGAAAGATATTATTTCGGCCGACAGTGGCGTGCAACTCAGTTTCTTTCAGTTGGACGATCCCGTACTATGCCAGATTCGGGACGAGATTCTGCATCTCGACATCAATAATCTGACGCCGGTCGAAGCCCTTCACAAGTTGAACGCCATCAAACGTATCGTGACAGGAAAATGAGATGAGGAGATATGAGACTGATTTAATATTGAATATGAAATGGAAAAGAAAATCGTATTGATTACCGGAGCTTCATCCGGAATAGGCGAGGGGTGTGCCCGCAAATTTGCCATGAATGGTTATCGTCTGATACTTAACGGACGAAATGTAGAGCGGCTGGAGGCTGTAAAACGGGAATTGGAAGAGAAATACGGAGCGGATGTATTTCTGTTGCCTTTCGATGTCCGCGACCGCGAAGCGGCCCGATCGGCTTTGGAATCTCTTCCGGACACATGGAAGAACATCGACATTCTGATCAACAACGCCGGATTGGTGATCGGTGTGGACAAGGAATACGAGGGTAATCTCGACGAATGGGATATCGTGATCGATACGGATGTAAAAGCCTTGTTGGCTCTGACGAGATTGGTTGTACCGGGTATGGAAGAGCGGGGCAGGGGACACGTCATCAACATGGGTTCCATTGCCGGAGACTATGCTTATCCCGGTGGAAGTGTATACTGTGCCTGCTAGGCGGCGGTGAAGGCTTTGTCGGACGGCTTGCGCATAGATCTGGTGGATACTCCCATACGCGTGACGAATGTCAAGCCCGGATTGGTGGAGACGAACTTCTCCGTGGTGCGTTACAGAGGAGATAAACGTGCCGCCGACAACGTGTACGAAGGGCTTCGTCCACTAACGGGCGATGATGTGGCCGAAGTGGTCTATTTTGCCGCTTCCTTGCCCGAACATATTCAAATAGCCGAAGTGTTGGTCATGCCTACCAATCAGGCTACGGGCACGATAGCTTACCGTGGCAAGTAGAATATCGATGTATCCTTGTAATATTCTTGCGGCAATGCCGTAGCATTGTCGTTTTCCGAGGAGGTTGTGTCAAAACGTTGGCACAACCTTTTTTATGCGCAAAGCCCAGACT
>JAJPYK010000004.1 GCA_021205005.1 Paraprevotella sp.
GGCTGATACTGTCGTTGTCGTGACCGTTATAGATTTCATCTATGGGAAGCGTCATCTCGGTGAAGATACCGGCCGGGGTTTTAAGATAAGTACATGACTTGTCGTTGTCGACTATTTCTTTTAAGTTGCCGTTGGCAATATAGGTATTCTGGAGTACTTCGGGAGTAGCCGCAAAACTGCTTCTGCCTACGTATACCGTATCTTTTTCTGTATTCTTATAGCGGAAGTATACGTTCATAGTACCTACTCTCATTTTTACCATCGTGCCATCTCCATCCGCAAGTTTGAAATAGAAGCCGGGACAAACGTGCCGAATGAAGTTATATGAATTCCGGAAGAATTCCGGATTTTCATAATATTTTCTCAGAATGAAAGTACCATAAGATTTAGGCAGAATGATACGGATATTCGGGGTATAAGTACTGCTTTCCAATTCGTTATCGGAAAGAGTAAAGTCTTTAGTGGTGAATATTTTATGTGCAATAGCTCCGTTGGATTTTTTATTGATGTATTTCGTAAGGTCTGCATTGCTGTAATATGTGGAGTCTTCACGAATAACATTGGTTGTATCTAGTTCATAGACATCTAATTTCATCGGATTATTATCATTCCCGTAATATTTTTCATAATACAGCCTGATTTCGATGGAATCAGCTTCTATATCGCCCTGACTGTTCTTTACCATCAGATCATAAGAGGGTAAATCATAATTTTCCAAAGTATAAAATTGAGCTAAGAACTCAGCTTTGACTTGCATATGAGTTTCCGGGTCCGTCATACATCCTAAATAAGAACTATTGCTGTTGCTTAACACGGAATCGGCTAAAATAGATTGCGTATAGGCTTCGAATACGGAGTCTGAAGCGTTGATGTCGTCTGCATCTGTATAAATGCCGATAGAATCTGTCGTGTCATCACAAGCCGCGACGCATATGCCCAGCAGTGCGATGAGTGGGATTTTGATTTTCATGTTCTGACTGATGATAAGATCTCTTTATTCGTTTTTACCTTTATTCCACACTTGATCGTACAATTCGATAAACGCATCGGAATCGGTTGCGCTGGCATTCTCTAAAACGGGAATCTGCTTTTGACGAGCGTAGTCGATAATTTCTTTGAATTTTTCTCCTTCCGGAACGGTTAGTCCATCAGAATAGTCGATTGCCAGTTTATTTAATTCGGCAAATGTAACCTCTGTACTGAATTCTTGCAGAATGGAACTATCCACTTCTTTAAATGCAATACAATTGCCGAAATTAGCACCCATTGGACGAGTGAGTTCGCTTGTCGACATGGAATATACGATTTTGCTGTCGCGGAATGAGGGCTCTTCATGATAGGCTGTTTTCACATATAGTGGCACTAAAGATGACATCCATCCTTGACAATGAATGATGTCCGGTATCCATCGCAGTTTTTTTACTGTCTCCAACACTCCCCGCGCATAGAATATGGCACGTTCTCCATTGTCTTCGTATTCATGTCCATTTTCATCGGTTGCCATCTGACGTTTTAAGAAATAGTCGTCATTGTCTATGAAATAGACTTGCATGCGTGCAGCTTGTATGGAGGCGACTTTGATAATCAGCGGATGGTCCGTATCATCAATGATCAAATTCATTCCAGAAAGACGAATGACCTCATGCAACTGGTTACGTCGTTCGTTTATGTTACCCCATTTGGGCATGAACGTTCTGATCTCCAGTCCTTTTCCATGTATTTCTTGTGGAAGTTCTCTACCCATAGCTGCTAACTCTGAGTGAGGAACATAAGGCGTCATTTCTTGCGTGATGAATAATATTTTTTTAGCCTTCATTGTCATGTTTACTTTTTCATAGCTACAAAGGTACAAAAAAAGTTAGCATTATGGCCTTTTTAACGGCAATGTCTCAAATGTTTTGCATTAATTTCACTTATTTATTTGCTGAATGTTTTTGTTATATGGCATTTTATATGTTATTTTGCACCTGTTTTTTAGGTATTATAGTTCAAAATCAATCGTCAATAATGGAGTTAATTCATACGATAGAAGAATTGAAGCGCGAATTGTCCAAGGCGCGCATCAAAGGTGAAAAGATTGGATTAGTGCCTACTATGGGTGCATTACACGAGGGACATGCTTCGTTGGTAAAGCGTTGTGTGAAAGAAAACGATGTGACGGTGGTGAGTGTGTTTCTGAATCCCACCCAATTCAACGATAAAGTAGACTTGGAAAAATATCCTCGGATGTTGGAGGCCGATTGCCGGTTAATGGAAGAAGTGGGGGCGAATATCGTCTTTGCTCCTTCGGTTGAGGAGATGTATCCTGAGCCGGATACGCGCAAATTCAGTTATCCGCCAATAGATAGTGTGATGGAAGGAGCATTTCGTCCTGGACATTTTAACGGCGTTTGTCAGATTGTGAGCAAATTGTTTATGGCTGTTGAACCTGATCGTGCCTACTTCGGAGAGAAGGATTTTCAGCAGATTGCCGTCATTCGTGCAATGGTTAAGGACTTGAAGTTTAAAGTGCAGATCATAGCTTGTCCTATCGTTCGTGAAGAAAGCTGTTTGGCTATGAGCAGCCGTAATATGTTGTTGTATCCAGAAGAGCGTAAGATTGCAGCCAATATATTTAAAGTGCTGTCTAAGAGCAAGAATTTCGCTACCAGTCATACGTTGAAAGAGACGCAGTGTTACGTGATAGATACACTGAATGCTATTGTGGGATTAGAGGTCCAATATTTCTCTATTGTAGATGGAAATACGTTACAGGAGCTTGAGCGATGGACTGATTCGGATTATATTGTAGGGTGCATTACAGTGTATTGTGGTAGTCACTCTATTCGTTTGATTGATCATATTCAATATAAAGGGAAAGAATAAAAACAGATACAAAATGATGATTCAGGTGTTGAAGTCGAAGTTGCATTGTGTAACAGTAACTGAGGCTAATTTGAATTATATAGGTAGTATTACTATTGATGAAGATCTGATGGATGCCGCTCACATGATTGCGGGGGAAAGGGTGCAGATCGTAGACAATAATAATGGAGAGCGTTTCGAGACTTATATTATAAAAGGTGAACGAGGGTCGGGGTGTATATGTCTAAACGGAGCTGCGGCTCGAAAGGTTCAGGTCGGCGATCTCTGTATTATCATCTCTTATGCTCTTATGGATTTCGAGGAAGCTAAGACTTTTGTACCGACTGTGATTTTTCCGGATTCTATAACGAATAAGCTCGTAGATAAGAAATAGCTCGTGTGCTAATAGAAAGTAGCAAGCTATTCTTTTTTGGGAAGGAGAGGGGGATAGGTTCCCCTCTTTAATGTTGGCTATTTAAGCGATTGGTCATTGATAGGAAACTCGTCGCGTAGAGCTTTTTTGCGTTCTGCTTTAGGGCTATCATGACATTAAAACAGGCGTTAACAAATTGGTAAAAAATGAAATGGAGTAGAAATGTGATTTTGGTTGATGCCGATTATGCAGATAACTTGGCTTTTGATTTCATCGTAAATTTCGAGAGAATACTAAATCGTCCTTAACCCAAAGCAGATTTGGCTCAATGGCTGGTTTGTGTCGCTTTAGATGGGGGGATTATTCAAGGGAATAATGATATACAAGTGGTGCTTTTCCATCAAGAGGAAAAGGTAGTGTTTCACCGAGTGTGTCTGATCAAAGGCCCCCAAGCCTGTAGACCTC
>JAJPYK010000086.1 GCA_021205005.1 Paraprevotella sp.
CTTAAACCTTTTATCGGCTAAAGATACTTAAAACGGCAGTATAAGCAAAGGAAAACGATAAAATATTCAAAAAGGAGTACAAGTATTCGGGTTTATTTTACACCAAAAAATCTACACATCATCTATTTTTACGGTTCTCTCTGCCGTCAGCGTCCTGCCATCCTGACCCAATCAATGTCCAGATCCAAATAGACATCTGGTTTCCAGCACCTTATACAAGATTTATATTTTTAATCCCGATCTGTTTTACCATCTATAGTAAAACAGACAAAAACTTCAGGGAAGAAATGTCTCAATCTGCGGAGAAAAAAAAATTAATCTCCGCAGAACGGACGTTCCATCTGCGGAGACCAAGTCCTTCCCCACCGCAAAGCCTGTCGTACACAACAAAGGAATTTTACAATCAAACGTTAAACCGATGAATTTTCATACGACAAGTAAAAACCGAGAAAACAAACATCCCCCGGACGCAGCCGGGAAAACCCGAACACATCCTGAGTAAATAAGTTTCACGGTCAATCCGCCGGTTTACAATCCGCGTCCGTGACAGTTCTTGAATTTCTTCCCGCTTCCGCAAGGACAAGGATCGTTGCGTCCCGGCACATTCTCGGCCACTGTCGGCTGCGGCTTCTGCTGCTCACGCGTATCCCTGGCGGCTGCGGCTTCCTGATCCGGATCGGTCAGGTCCTCACGCGACTCTACATACTTCTCCTCGTGAGCCGGAGCCTCGGGAGCGGCCTCATGCACTTCGTTGGGAGTCTGCACAGGTATCTGGCCTCTCATCAGTACGCTCACCGTCTGGTTGTTGATCTTGTTCACCATATTGTCGAACAGCTTCACGCTCTCTAACTTAAAGATCAGCAACGGGTCTTTTTGCTCGTAACTTGCATTCTGTACGGAATGCTTCAGCTCGTCCAGTTCGCGCAGGTTTTCTTTCCACGCTTCGTCTATCGTGTGCAGCATGATGGCTTTCTCGAAAGCCTTCACGATGGAACGACTTTCCGTTTCATAGGCCTCTTTGAGAGGTGCGGAAATCTGATAGATGCGCCGTCCGTCGGTAATCGGCACCATGATATTTTCGTACATGTGGCCCTGATTCTCATACACCTGCTTGATCACGGGCTGGGCTACGGAAGCCAACAAGTCAGTCTTCTGCTTGAAGCGTTCCATCGCAGCCTGGAAAGCCTTCTCGCACAAATCCTCCCGCTTCATGTTGACAAACTCTTCTTCCGTAAACGGAGCCTCCATCGCCATGATTTCGATGAAACCTTCCTTGCAACCGGCATAATCGTTGTTCTCTATGATATGCACGCAACGATCCCAGATCATATTGGAAATGTCCATGCCGATGCGCTCACCCATCAGTGCGTGGCGGCGTTTCTCATAGACCACGGTACGCTGCTTGTTCATCACGTCGTCGTATTCCAGCAAACGTTTACGCACGCCGAAGTGGTTTTCTTCCACCTTCTTCTGTGCACGTTCTATGGCATTGCTGATCATTTTGTGTTCGATCATCTCGCCGTCTTCGAACCCTAAGCGGTCCATCACTTTCGAGATACGCTCGCTGGCGAACAGACGCATCAGTTTGTCTTCGAGCGACACGAAGAAGACGGACGCCCCCGGGTCACCCTGACGTCCGGCACGACCGCGCAACTGACGGTCCACACGGCGGCTCTCGTGACGTTCCGTACCGATGATGGCCAAACCTCCGGCTTTCTTCACTTCGTCGCTCAGCTTAATATCGGTACCACGACCGGCCATATTGGTGGCAATGGTCACCGTACTGCTTTGTCCGGCCTGGGCCACGATGTCGGCCTCTTGTTGATGTAATTTGGCATTCAAAACATTGTGGGGAATCTTGCGAATCTGCAACATCTTGCTCAGCATCTCGGAGATTTCCACCGAAGTCGTACCGACCAACACGGGGCGACCGGCTTTTACCAGTTCCTCGATCTCGGTTATCACGGCTTTGTATTTCTCGCGCTGGGTCTTGTACACACGGTCGTTCATGTCGATACGGGCAATCGGACGGTTGGTCGGGATCTCCACCACGTCGAGCTTATAGATGTCCCAAAATTCTCCGGCTTCCGTTATGGCCGTACCGGTCATACCGGCCAGCTTGTGATACATACGGAAATAGTTCTGCAAAGTGATGGTAGCGAATGTCTGCGTGGCGGCCTGCACTTTCACGTGCTCCTTGGCCTCGACGGCCTGGTGCAATCCGTCGCTCCAGCGGCGGCCGTCCATGATACGTCCCGTCTGCTCGTCCACAATCTTCACCTCGCCGTCGATGATCACATATTCATCGTCGCGGTTGAACATGGTATAGGCTTTCAGCAACTGTTGCAAGGTGTGCATACGCTCGCTCTTGACAGCGTATTCGGAATAAAGCTGATCCTTCTTCACCACGCGCTCTTCGTCGCTAAGGGACTTATCCGCTTCCAGAGCCGACATGGAGGCCGTAATGTCGGGCATGACGAACAGATTGGGATCGGAAGTGGCATGGGCCTGCCAGGCGAATCCTTTATCTGTCAGGTCTACGCTATTCAGTTTCTCGTCTACGACGAAGTACAACGGTTCTACGGCCTCGGGCATACGTTTGTTGTTGTTCTCCATGTAGATCTCTTCCGTCTTCAGCATACCGGACTTGATGCCCTGCTCCGACAGGTATTTGATCAAGGGCTTGTTTTTCGGCAATGCCTTATGACTGCGGTAGAGTTGCAGGAATCCCTGCTCCACCTTTTCCTTATCTCCGGAAGCGATCAACTGCTTGGCCTCGGCCAGGTATTGAGTGGCCAGTTGGCGTTGCACGCCGACCAGTTTTTCCACTAAAGGCTGATATTGCTCGAAAAGTTGATCATCGCCTTTGGGCACCGGACCGGAAATGATCAACGGTGTACGCGCGTCGTCGATCAACACCGAGTCCACCTCGTCCACGATGGCATAGTTATGGGCGCGTTGCACCAGATCCTTTGGATTGGTGGCCATATTGTCGCGCAGGTAATCGAAACCGAATTCGTTATTCGTACCGAACGTGATGTCGGCCAAATAGGCACGGCGTCGGGCATCGCTGTTGGGCTGGTGCTTGTCAATGCAGTCCACACTCAGGCCGTGGAACATATAGAGCGGCCCCATCCACTCGGAGTCACGCTTGGCCAGATAGTCGTTCACCGTAACCACATGCACGCCGTTACCGGTCAGAGCGTTCAGGAACACGGGCAAAGTGGCTACCAAGGTCTTACCTTCACCCGTAGCCATCTCGGCGATCTTACCTTGGTGCAGGACGACGCCACCGAAAAGTTGCACGTCATAGTGCACCATGTTCCACACCGTGTCGTTGCCGCCGGCCATCCAATGATTATGGTAGTGGGCGGTGTCACCTTGTATATCCACGAAATCGAACTTGGCCGCCAGCTCCCGGTCGAAGTCATTGGCCGTTACGCAAACCTCCCCATTCGTGGCCAGACGCTCGGCTGTGGATTTCACGATAGAGAAAGCCACGGGCATCACTTCGTTCAATGCTTGCTCATAACGCTCCAATACGTCTTTCTCCAGTTTGTCGATCTGGGAGAAAACAGACGAACGGTCCTCGATAGGCATCTCTTCCACACGGGCTTTCAAATCTGCGATTTTCGCCTTGATGTCATCTGCCGACGACTGCACATACTTCTTTATCT
>JAJPYK010000256.1:0-7815 GCA_021205005.1 Paraprevotella sp.
AAGTTTCTGATTATTACTTTTTCAAAGTGCTTTTTGAATTATGACACACCCTCGTAGAATAAGAAAGAATCTTTATGCATCCGTTTCTCCGAAAACGCAGTCGGGCCTTTGGATATCGGCCGGGAAGTGTTTCCGTTTCGGGAGAACGTTATTGCGCATTGATTTCTTTGATCAGACGTTCGGCTCCTCCCCAACGGTCAATGATGTACAGCACGTAGCGGATATCTACGCCGATGCAACGGGTCAGATCCTGAGTGTAACTGATGTCATTGCTCATGGCGTCCCAGTTTCCGTCGAAGGCCAGGCCGATGAGTTCTCCTTTTCCGTTAAACATCGGGCTTCCGGAATTTCCTCCGGTAATGTCGTTGTTGGTCAGGAAACAGAGCTGCATTTCATTGCTCGCCTTATCTTTATATGGTCCGAAGTCGCCTTTTTCAAACAGATCTTTGATATTCGGTTCCAGTTTATATTCTTCTATGGTGTTGCTTTGGGCCACTTTGTCCAACAGACTCGGCATGGTGGTGAAAAAGTTCTGGAGTCCTGTCGTACTGGTGTCATCATCGACGAAACCGTAGCTCAACCGCATGGTGAAGTTGGCATCGGAATAGTGCGGTTGATCCATTTCCATTTCCAATATGGCTTTGCAGAGCAAACGTTCGTTTTCGGCGATGTCCAAGCTGTACGGAGTGATCTCATCGGATTTTTTTTGCCAAGGGTCGTCACGCTTTTCAGCATGTTCAGGGCCATGTCCTTTTCGAGTTGTTCTTTTTCGTAAGTGCGGTTGATGCAGTTCGTGTCGGCCAGCAAGGTTTGTTTGAACATAGCTTCCACGTAAGCGCGGCAGTCGTTATGATAGTCCTTTTCTATGGTTTGATAGAAGTCGGGCAAATATTCCGGTTTCACTTGCTTGGCGTAATTTTCGATCAATGCCGTCATAGTTTCCTTGTCCACCTCTTGATCCCAGTCCTTGTATTGCTGACGCAGGCGGTTCTGCCACGAAGCCTTCGAGGCGTCGTCTTTCACTTCTTGCATATTATTGAAGTAGGAAGCAATGCGTATCAAGTCCGGTCCTCCGAGAAAAGACTCGATGATGAAATTAAGGGCATAATATCCGTTCTTGCGTGCCGAGTAAGCTTTTTCGAGAGAGGGCATTATGTTTCCGAATTCTGCCAGACGTTTCGGGTCTTGTTTGCCCATTCAGCGATGCGTTGCTCTTGTTTCTTCTTCTCTTCTACTACGTTCAGTTCCTTCAGAGCCTTGTTCATGCCGATGCTGTTCTTCCAATAGTTTGCGCTGTTGGCATATTTGGATGAATATTGGAGACGTATTTTCGGATCGCTATCCATCCACTTTTTCCAGACGTCCTGCTTTACGCCGCGTACATTGATGCGGGATTCATTGGTGGTTTCCATCCGTTCCACAATGCCGTAAGAGGACAGATAACGGTTGGTTCGTCCGGGATAACCGATCGTCATGCAGTAATCGCCCTTCTTATATCCGTCCAGTGACACTTGTGCATATAGCTTTACCTTCATCGGCTGATTGTCGGCGCTGTATTCGGCGGGTTTGTTATTCTTGTCGGTGTAGATACGGAACACGCTGAAGTCACAAGTTTGGCGCGGCCACATCCAGTTGTCTGTCTCGCCACCGAACTTACCTAAGCTTTGGGGCGGAGCGAATACCAATCGTATGTCGTCATATTGTCTGTACAGATTGATGTAGAACGCATTTCCGGTGTAGTAGGGACTGACTTCGCACACCAGATCCGGATATTTCTTTGTGTATTCGTTTTCGATGGACGAGCAGATGGAATCCACGAAGCTCGAACGCATCTTCTCTTTGGTGCTCTGGTCTTGTCCGGACATGGCTCCGGCGTGCTGTTTGTAATATTTGTCCAGTGCCTTTTCCACTCGCCTGCTTACGTCCTCCGTACGCCGCAGGATCTTGACGAAAAGTCCCTTGGCCGGCAGCTCTTCGGCTTGCGTTTGAGCGACGAAACCGTTTTTCAGGATGTCGTTCTCAGGCGTAGCTAACGACTGTATGCTGGCAAAACCGCAATGGTGGTTCGTGACGACCAAGCCGTCGGGCGAGACGATTACGCCGGAGCAGAAGTCTCCGAAATCCACTACGGCGTATTTCAATGCCGTGCCTTTTGTGTTATACAATTCTTTTTTGCTCATTTGCAATCCCAAGCTTTTCATGATTTTCATACTCTTGGGCGAAATGCGGTTGAGCATCCACATTCCTTCGTCAGCCCTTATGCCGCTGAAGCAACAGGCTAAGATCAATAAAGTTAAAATTTTCTTTTTCATATGGATTTATCAATTGAATAATGGTTCAGGGTCAGATCCGTTTTTTCGATCCTGTCGGTTCAGTATTTCCTGAAATATTTGCCGATGACTGGCAAGCTGCGCAGCGGCAGGTCGTGTTTCAGGATGTGGCCGATGAATAAGAGGATGAGTATCGTATTGAATCCCAACCTCATCCATGTGGGCCACGTGGAAGGCATGAAAGCCATGAGGGCATAAAAGAAACCGGCGATGAGTACATAGATGCCGATACTTTTCAAAGGGTAGTCGATAGGATTTTTTTTCTGTCCTACAAAATAAGAGAGGAGCATAGACGTGGCATAGCCGGCAAAGCCTCCCCAGGCGCAAGCCATATAACTGTATTTGGGGATGAACAGGATGTTCACGGCGAAAAGCACGAAGCAGCCGGCGGCGGAGAACCACGCGCCCCAGATGGTCTTGTCGATGAGTTTGTACCAGAAGGAGAGATTGAAATAGATACCCATCATGATTTCCGCCGCCATGACGATGGGGACGACACGAAGTCCCGGCCAATAGTCGGGTGCGATGATACGTTTCAGGACGTCCATATAGCCGATGACGCACAGATAGGCCAGCAAGGTGAAAATGACGAAATACTTCATGACCGTGGCATACGTCTGTCCGCTGTTTTTGTCCTTGGCCTTGCCGAACACGAACGGTTCGTAAGCGTAGCGGAAAGCCTGCGTGATCATGGCCATAATCATGGCTATTTTGACACAAGCGCCGTAAATGCTCAGTTCCGACTTCCCCGCTTCCGTATCGCCGTATACCAGAGGGAAGATGATTTTGTCTACGGTCTGGTTCAGGATGCCCGCGATGCCCAAGAGCAAGATCGGCCAACTGTACTTGAGCATGCGTTTCATCAGTTCGGTATCGAAGTGATATTTGAAACCGGTCAGTTCGGGAATGAAAAACAGCATGACGATCGAGGTACAGACGATATTGAGGATGAAAGCATAACCCGGTCCTACCCCCGGACTGTAAATCAGGCCGATGACATCGGGATGACGGGTATATAATGCCGGAAGTACTACGAAATATAAGATGTTGAGCGCGATGTTGAGCACGATGAACAGCATCTTCAGGACAAAGAACTTGATGGGGCGGTGCTGATAGCGCAGCCAGGCGAACGGAATGGCCTGGAACGCGTCCAACGCCACGTTTACGGCCATGATGCCCACGTACTCCGGATGGTTGGCATATCCTATGGCGCCGGATATGGGATGGAGGAAGACCAGGACGATGACGGCGAAGCACAAGGCAATGCCGCCCACCATCGTCAGAGTGGTGCTGTATACGGTCTGCGGGTTTTCCTCCGGTTTATTGGCAAAACGGAAAAGCGTAGTTTCCATACCGAATGTGAGAATGACCATCAGCAAAGCCACATAAGCGTAAATGTTGGTCACGATGCCATATCCCCCGCTTTCAACGGTCATTTTTGCCGTATAAAGCGGAACCAGCAGATAGTTTAGGAATTTGCCGATAATACTGCTTAGTCCATAGATGGCGGTATCTTTTACTACCGATTTCAATTCAGCCATATTGTTGTATTGTTATTTTATATTCTGAAAAAAAAGTAAGCCACGGCAATGGCTGCGATGACGCCGCCCAAGTCGGCCAGAAGACCGCAAGGGACGGCATGGCGCGTATTTTTTATGCCCACGCTGCCGAAATATACCGCCAAAATATAGAATGTGGTATCGGTGGAACCTTGGAAAATGCAGCTCAACCGTCCCACGAACGAGTCGGCCCCATAGGTCTTCATGGCGTCCACCATCATGCCCCGCGCCCCGCTGCCGCTTAGCGGTTTCATCAGAGCAGTGGGCAACGCTTCCACAAAATCGGCATTGCCTCCGCATGCCTTGACGAGGCCGGCTATACTGTCGGTAAGCAGGTTCATCGCGCCGGACGCACGGAATACCCCGATGGATACCAAAATGGCCACCAGGTAAGGGATAATGCGTACGGCGGTGGAAAAGCCTTCTTTCGCTCCTTCGATGAAAGCGTCGTACACATTGATGCGTTTACACACTCCGGCGACGATGAAAGCTATGATGATGCAGAACAGCAGGATATTGGCAATGGTCGTACTCCACAGGTTCATGTCGTCTTTGTCCAACCGGCTGAATCCCCACACGATGGCGGCCACTACGGCGCAAGCTCCTCCCAGCATCAACAAGAGACCGCGGTCCAGCAAGTTGATACGTTGGTAAAGGCAGGTCACGACGATACCCACTAAAGTGGAAACGAAAGTGACCAACAGGATGGGAATGAAAATGTCGGTGGGCTGCGTTGCGCCCATCTGTGCGCGATAGACCATGATGGCCACCGGGATGAGCGTCAATCCCGAGGTGTTCAATACGAGAAACATGATCATCGGATTCGTAGCCGTGTCTTTATGCGGGTTCAGTTCCTGCAACTCCTCCATCGCTTTCATGCCGAGCGGCGTGGCTGCATTGTCCAGGCCCAGCATGTTTGCCGAGATATTCATGAAAATGTTGCCGATGACGGGATGGTTTTTCGGGATGTCGGGAAAAAGTTTGCAAAACAGCGGGCTGAGGCCTTTAGCCAGCCAATTGACCAATCCGCCCTTTTCGCCTATTTTCATAATGCCCATCCACAGCGAGAGTACGCCTGTCAGTCCCAAGGATATTTCGAAAGCGGTTTTGGCCGAATCGAAAGTGGAGTTCATGATGGCGGGAAACACACTGATATCGCCTGCAAAGATCAGTTTGCCTGTCGCGATCAGGAATGCGATGCCGAAAAAAGCCACCCAAATATAGTTTAGAACCATAGAAAATCCTTGTTACCGTGATTGCGCGACAAAGTTACATGAAAAATAGAATGCTTGCCCGTTTTGTGCCTAAAAGATGCTATCTTTGCGCGATGATGGAAGAAGATTTTGATATACGCCAATCTCAAAGTTCATCCGCGGAACGCGAATTTGAAAATGCCTTGCGTCCGCTTCAGTTCGGAGATTTCAGCGGACAACTTAAAGTGGTGGAGAACCTGAAAGTTTTTGTCGAGGCGGCCAAATATAGAGGAGAGCCGCTCGACCATACCTTGTTGCACGGTCCGCCGGGATTGGGCAAGACCACGCTGAGCAATATCATAGCCAATGAGTTGGGCGTGGGCTTCAAAGTCACCTCGGGACCGGTGTTGGACAAGCCCGGCGATCTGGCCGGCATTCTGACTTCATTGGAGCCCAACGATGTCCTTTTCATCGATGAAATCCACCGTTTGAGCCCGGTGGTGGAGGAATATCTCTATTCGGCGATGGAAGATTACCGCATCGACATCATGATCGACAAGGGTCCTTCGGCGCGGAGCATCCAGCTCGATTTGAATCCGTTTACTTTGGTGGGGGCCACTACGCGCAGCGGCTTGCTGACTGCGCCTTTGCGGGCCCGCTTCGGCATCAACCTGCATCTGGAATATTACGATGCGGAGGTGCTTTCGCGCATCGTGGAGCGTTCGGCCCGTATCCTGTCCGTGCCGGTGGAGCATGATGCGGCGATGGAGATTGCCGGACGCAGCCGCGGCACGCCCCGTATCGCCAACGCTCTGCTGCGCCGCGTGCGCGATTTTGCCCAGGTGCGCGGAACAGGTCGTGTGGATATGGCCATTGCCAGTTATGCCTTGGAGGCTCTGAACATCGACCGTTACGGGTTGGATGAGATAGATAATAAAATCCTGCTCACCATTATCGACAAATTCAAGGGAGGTCCGGTGGGCATTACGACCATAGCCACGGCCATCGGCGAAGATGCCGGTACGGTGGAAGAGGTTTACGAACCGTTCCTGATCAAAGAGGGGTTCATCAAACGTACGCCGCGCGGACGAGAAGTGACCGAACTGGCCTACAAACATTTGGGGCGCAACCGTTTCACGACGGAGATGCAAGGCCGTTTGTTCGACGATTAAGACAGCAAAAAGAGAATAGAATATGGTGACTTATAATGTAGACGGCGTGAAAATGCCTAAGATCAAGAAACGCGAGAATACGGAATGGATCAAGACCGTGGCTGCCGGTTACGGTAAAAAGGTCGGTGAAATCGCCTATATTTTTGTGAACGACGAAAAGATTCTCGAAGTGAACCGGCAATATTTGCAGCATGATTACTATACGGACATCATTACCTTTGACTATTGCGAGGGGGATGTGATTTCCGGAGATCTTTTCATCAGTCTTGATACGGTGCGTACCAATGCCGAACAGGTGGGTGCCACTTACGAGCAAGAACTGAATCGCGTCATCATCCACGGCATTCTGCATTTATGCGGAATCAATGACAAAGGCCCCGGCGAGCGCGAAATCATGGAAGCCGCCGAAGATAAAGCGTTGGCCTTGCATCCGTCGGCCGCTTCGAAATGATTTGCTTTCTTGAGAAGAGAACGATCCTGAATATGAAAAAGTTTGTTTTTGTCATGGGATTCCTGTGCCTGAGTTTGTATATGCAGGCATCGGGGCGTATCGGACGACTTCGGGCGGCGTTGAAAGACTGCCGTTCGGATTATGTTTTTGTGGTCTGTCATAGGGGCGATTGGAGGCATGCACCGGAGAATACGGTGAAAGCCATCGAGGGAGCTGCCGATATGGGAGCCGATATGGTGGAAATCGATATCCAGAAGACCCGTGACGGGCAATTCGTGTTGATGCACGATGATACAATAGACCGCATGACCGAAGGTAAGGGACGTGTAGCTGATTATACCGTAGACGAGTTGAAGCAATTTCGTATGCGTCGTTCAGACGGAACGTGGTCGGATGAACGGATTCCTACGTTGGAAGAGGCTTTGTCCGCCTGCAAGGGGCGGCTGTTAGTCAATATCGATAAAGGGGGAGACTATTTTGCTGAAATCGAACCTATCATCCGATCTACGGGCACAGAAGACCATGTCGTGTTGAAGGGACGTAATACGGTGGAGAATGTGGCATGTCAGTTGGCCGCATATTCCGATATTCTTTATATGCCGGTTGTGGACCTGGATGCGGAAGGCGCCATCCCTTATGTGGCTTCCTTTCTTTCTTCATTCCGTCCGGCGGCCGTCGAAGTAAGCTTTCGCACTGATAAGTTTGCCAAATTGGCTTATCTTCCGATGATTCCGGCGTCCGGCAGCCGCATCTGGATCAATACTTTGTGGGAAAGTCTGTGCGGGGGGCACGATGATGAGAAAGCCATGGTCGATCCCGAGGCTAATTGGGGATGGGTGCTCGACTGGGGAACCAGCATCATTCAAACGGATCGCCCTAAAGAATTGATAAGTTTTTTGAAATTAAAGGGACGTTGTAGACTTTAGATTTTACAGCCGATTTGCTGATTCTATAAATATCTGTAAATAAGATCTATATGATTCTCTGATTTTTATTGCCGCAGATTGTGAAATCGTTTGCCGCAGATTGATTTTCCGATCTGCGGCAAACGATTTATTTTTCTGCGGAAGAAAAAACGGCCGTTTTCTCCGTATGCCGGATTTTGTCACT
>JAJPYK010000256.1:7825-18974 GCA_021205005.1 Paraprevotella sp.
TAGACTGGCTCTCGAGAAAGAGTGGGGTGTGGCGGTCGGTGTGCTTTTCGGCTACATAACGACGTCTTGTGCGGATCCGAAAAGGGTGCGGGGACGGAAGCTTGTTTACGATCTTAGAATTAATTAACTGCCATATAGACTTTTCGGGAAGCAAGAAGATTGTGCAATCGTCGCTAATGTGCTATTTTTGCAGTTTAAAAGAAAAAAGATTGTGATGAAACAGGTTTTTCAGACAGATTCTACTTCTCGTTGGACGCGTTTTAAGTGGACGATAAGAGTAATTGCGGTCATTGGCGTTCTGCTGTTGGCTGTCTTCGTGGCTATGTTGCTGATGGATCGTGCGCCGGCTTTGCCTTTCAAGCGCGATTATGCAGCTGTGATGACGGCCTCCAAACCCTTGATGCGCGACAACAAGCTGTCGCAGGAATACAGCAGTATCCGCTACCATTTTAAGGAGAAACGGTCTCATTCCAATTACGTGAAAGAGAAAGCCGCCAAGATGAAGCGCATCAAGCGGCAGGAGGGCAAAGGAGAAACGGCCACGCAACGGTATATCGACAGTTGGGACGATCAGAAAGCCGGTATCCGTTCGGCGTTTTACGTGACGTGGGACCCGAGATCTTATATTTCACTGAAACAGAATATAGGAAAATTGAATCTGGTACTCCCCGAGTGGTACTTTATCAACCCTAAGACGGGGAATGTGGAGTCGCGTATCGATCCGAAGGCTTACAGTCTGATGAAAAAAAGTGCGGTGCCTATCATGCCGATGTTGAGCAACAACTATAACCAGCAATTCTACCCACAAGGTATCGGCATGGTGCTTCATGATGCCAAGCGGAGGAAGGCTCTGATCGAACAAATGCGGGATGAGTGCATCAAGCATCATTTTGTAGGTATGAACCTCGACTTGGAGGAGTTGAGAGAGGAGAGCGATGAATATCTGATCCGGTTCGTGAAAGAGATGGCGGAGGCTTTCCATGAGAAAGGGCTCTATCTGACCCAGGATATAGAACCTTATAATACGGACTATAATGTGGCCGAACTGTCGAAGTATACCGATTACTTGTTCATCATGGCTTATGATGAGCATAATGTGCTGAGCGAAGCCGGTCCTGTCAGTTCACAAAAGTGGATCAGCGATGCCGTCGACCGTGTGGCGCGGCATATTCCGGAGGATAAATTGGTGCTGTGTATGGCCGCCTACGGTTATGATTGGACGGCACGCGGAGACGACAACGAGTCGCGGTCTTATCGCGAGGCGCTTTCCATCGCTTCGGATACGGGAGCCGATATCGTTTTCGATAGCGACACATACAATTTGAGTTTTGAATATAAGGACGACAACGGGACCGTTCATTCCGTTTATTTCACCGATGCCGCCACGCAGTTCAACATCATGCGTTTCGGTTCGGAATACGGCTTGGGCGGATTCAGCGTATGGCGTCTGGGTACGGAGGACAGCCGTTTGTGGCAGTTCTATACGAAAGACATGACTCTTCCGGCGGCAAAGAAAGTCAATATACGGAAGTTGACGGAATTGTCGGGCAGCAAGGATGTGAACTATCAGGGAACGGGTGAAGTGTTGGATGTGATTGCCACTCCGGAGTCCGGACAGGCGAAAATCAAAATGGACAGTGCGGACTATCTGATGGATACGGAAGGTGTACAAGAAGATACCTTCGTCCTATCAGTTGCAAAAGTTCGGCAAGGCCGGTCCGAAAGAGTTGTTGCTGACTTTCGACGACGGACCGGATGCCCGTTGGACCCCGCAGGTGCTTAGCATCCTGCGGCGCTATCAGGTCAAGGCGGCTTTCTTTATGGTCGGACTGCAAATGGAGCGTAACCTGCCTATCGTGCGTAAAGTGGCGAAAGACGGCCATTTCATCGGTAACCATACCTTTACTCACAGCAATGTGTATGAAAACTCTCCCCAACGGACGGCGATGGAGTTGAAGCTTACCCGTCTGTTGATAGAGAGTGTGACGGGAAGAAGTACGATTTTGTTCCGTGCGCCTTATAATGCCGACAGCGACCCTGTGGGTATGGATGAAATCGTGCCGATCGTGCTGGCGCGTGAGCAGAACTATCTGGACGTGGGCGAGTCGATCGACCCCGAGGACTGGGAACCGGGCGTGACGGCCGATCAGATTTTCGATCGAGTGGTCAAGGCTGTAGAGCGCGGCAACGGACATATCATCCTCTTTCATGATGCCGGAGGAGAAACCCGCAAGGAAACGGTGAAGGTACTTCCGCGAATTATCGAATACTTCCAGAAGAGAGGGTACTCTTTTATCACGTTGGACCAGTATCTGGGCAAGACGCGCGAGCAGTTGATGCCCTCGGTTTTGAAAGGTAAGGAGTATTATGCGATGCAGGCTAACCTGACCTTGGCGATGATCATTTACGAAGCCGGCGATTTCCTGGCGGCATTGTTCATGGTATTCATCATTCTCGGTGTGGCGAGACTGTTGTTCATGCTTTACCTGACAAGCCGGGAACGGCGGAAAGAGAAGCACCGTTTCACGGCGGAGCCCCTCGCTTCCGACTATCCTCCGGTGGCCATTATCGTGCCGGCCTACAACGAAGAAGTGAATGCGGTTTCCTCCTTACAGAATCTGCTGAAACAGGATTATCCTGATTTTAGGATCGTCTTTGTGGACGACGGGAGCAAGGACAATACGTACAGCAAGGTGCAGGACGCTTTCAAGGACCATCCGCGCGTAACCATTCTGACCAAGCCGAATGGAGGAAAGGCTTCTGCTTTGAACTACGGGCTTTCGCATACGGAGGCCGAGTTCGTGGTTTGCATCGACGCAGACACGAAGTTGCAGCATGATGCCGTCAGAATATTGATGAGGCACTTCTTGGACGACAAGGAGGGTCGGATCGGCGCGGTGGCCGGTAATGTAAAGGTGGGTAACCAACGCAATATGCTGACGAGATGGCAGGCCATCGAATACACTACGAGCCAGAATTTCGACCGACAGGCCTATGCCTCCATCAATGCCATTACGGTGGTGCCGGGAGCTATCGGCGGCTTCCGTAAGAAGGCGATAGAGGATGCCGGAGGATTGACTACCGATACGCTGGCCGAAGATTGCGATCTGACGATGCGCATACTGAACGCGGGTTATGTGATAGAAAACGAAAACCACGCCGTGGCCTTGACCGAGGCTCCGGAAAAGTTGCGCCAGTTCGTGAAACAGCGTACACGCTGGTGCTTCGGTGTGATGCAGACGTTCTGGAAACATCGCGGCCTATTAATGAACAAGCGTTACAAGGCTTTGGGATTATGGGCGCTGCCCAACATGCTGGTGTTCCAATTCATCATCCCTACGTTTTCTCCGCTTGCGGACCTGATGATGCTGATCGGTTTGTTCTCCGGCAACGCTTGGCAGATCTTCCTCTACTATCTGGCGTTTACGCTGGTAGACGCCAGTGTTTCTATCATGGCTTACATTTTCGAGCGGCAGCGTCTGTGGGTATTGCTTTGGATCATTCCGCAACGCTTCTGCTATCGGTGGATCATGTACTACGTGCTGTTCAAGAGTTATAAGAAGGCAATCAAGGGCGAGTTGCAGTCGTGGGGCATATTGAAGCGTACCGGTAATGTGAAAGATGTGCAGTAGTCTGTCCGATGTCGCGTTCCGCGCTCGAATGCTCAGGCGGTTCTTTGTCTGAAATCAATGGAAATACAATGGATCGATACCTTTATGATATGGAGTGAACCCCTTTTCAACCTCGTGGAAAAGATGGTAAGGAGGGCTGTTCTTTTTCTCGCATGTGTTGCATGGAACGTTGCGGGCAGAGCACAATCTGCCAGTTCTACGGCACAAGACATGGCGCGACAGGGATTTGTCGATGTCCGCAGCGTGGATCCGAGCATCCGGGTTAGTCTGATGTATGCCCGGGCCGATAACTTCACGGGGCAGGTGCTCTATACGGATCTGCGCGAAGCTTACCTGCATCCGAAAGCGGCAAAGGCTCTGGCCCAAGCCCAAAAGCTGTTGAAAGCCAAGCACCCGGAGCTCAGTCTGAAAATCTACGATGCTGCACGTCCGATGCACATCCAGCAGAAGATGTGGAACGTGGTAGCCGGAACTTCTAAAGATATTTACGTGAGCAATCCGAAACATGGCGGGGGACTGCATAACTATGGTATGGCCGTGGATCTTACCCTTTGCAATGAAAAAGGCGATACGCTCCCGATGGGAACTAAAATAGATTATTTAGGCAAGATGGCTCATATCGACACGGAGGCCGATATGGTGAAACGGGGAGTTCTGAGCCGGCAGGCACGTCGCAATCGTCAGTTGTTGCGTCAAGTCATGCGCCAGGCCGGTTTCAAGGCTTTGCGTACGGAATGGTGGCATTTTAATTTCATCACCCGGGCCGATGCCAAGGCGCATTATAAGGCAATCAAATAAACTGTCATGCTAAACGAAGAAACCCGTGGATTTATCATGGCGCATCGCGAGGAGGAGGTTTGCCGTCTGGCGTTGAAGACCGTGCCTGACAAGGTAGACCTGCATGCCGCCTTGCAACAGATAGAAGGGTGGCAGACGGCTGTACATAAACTGCCGTCGTGGGCCGGAAGGGATGATTTATGGTATCCTCCCAGAATTTCGATGGAGCAATGTTCGTCGGAATCCACCGCGCGTTATAAGCGAGAGGTGGTGAGGCGATGGCTCGAAGCGGAATGTATCGGCGTCGGTCCGCGCACCATGATGGACTTGACGGGAGGTTTCGGCATTGATTTCAGTTTTCTGGCCGTCCTCTTTGATCGGGCCGTATACATGGAACGTCAAGAAGAACTGTGCCTTATCGCTTCTCATAATTTTCAGGTGTTGGGACTCGGTCAGGCGGAAGTCCGTCATGTCGATTCCGCCCTTGCGTTTTCGGAATGGCCTGAGGTAGACTTTTGTTTCGCGGATCCGGCGCGTAGAAATACGGTGGAAAAGAAAATTGTGACCATAGAAGACTGTGAGCCCAATCTGGGGGCCCTGCAAGAACATATCCGTGAAAAGTCCCGTTTCTGCCTGGTTAAGCTGTCTCCCATGCTGGATATACAGGTTGCGTTGCGCACATTGACTCACGTGGCCGAGGTACATGCCGTAAGTCTCCGAGGAGAATGTAAGGAGTTGTTGATCGTGCTGTCTCGTAAGATGTCGGTTCGTACCGTATTCCACTGTGTGAACTTGGAAACATCTCAACCGGACTTCAGCTTTACGCAGGCTGATGACGACAACGCCGCGTGCGTCTATGCCGATCGTCCGGGGCGCTTCCTCTATGAACCTAATGCTTCCGTCATGAAATGCGGCGGACTGCGTTGTCTGGCCGAACGTTACGGGTTGAATAAGTTGCATCCGAATTCGCATCTTTATACTTCGGATGAGTGGCTGACCGATTTTCCGGGGCGCAGATTCCTCATACAGAAATACTGCGGTTTCGGTAAGAAAGAACTCCAAACGTTTATGCATGACATGGTTCAGGCCAATCTGACCGTGCGCAATTTCCCGAGTACGGTGGCAGAGTTGCGCAAAAGGCTTAAAATTAAAGAGGGCGGTGAAGACTATCTTTTTGCTACGACCATGGCCGACGGGCATCGCGTGCTGCTCCATTGTAAGAAATAGTCTCCGATCACTTTGTATATCCGGCTCTGAAAGAGAGAGGAACAGAGGATTAAAATCCCTTGTAAGCCCCAAAATCTGATAAAATCGCATGTTTCTTTGAAAATTAAAAAGAAAAAAGAGTTATCTTTGTATCCTAAACCCTATAATGAGAATCGACACCATGTCATCTGTAATCATAAAAAAAATATCTACCCGAAAAGAACTGAAGGCCTTTATACGCTTTAACTATGAGCTTTATAAAGATAATCCTTATGCTGTACCCGATTTTTTGGAAGACACGCTCGACACGTTCAATCCGAAAAAGAATGCGGCTTTTGATTTTTGCGACGTAGATTATTTTTTGGCCTACCGGGATCATAAAATTGTGGGGCGCATTGCGGCCATCATCAATCATAAGGCGAACAAAACTTGGAACGTCAATAATGCCCGTTTCGGATGGATTGACTTTATCGATGATCCCGAAGTCAGTCATGCTTTGTTAGAAACTGTGGAACAGTGGGGACGGGAACATGGTTGCGACAAACTGGTGGGTCCGTTGGGATTTACCGATATGGATCCGGAAGGTATGCTGACCGGTGGATATGATCAACTGAGTACCATGTCCACCACGTATAACTATCCTTATTATCCTAAGCACATGGAAAAGTGGGGATATACGAAGGAAGTGGATTGGGTGGAGCGTAAAATACGTGTACCGGACAAAGATCATCAGGCCCATATGGACAAGTATTTCCGTGTGGCAGAGATGAGCGCCAAACGTTATCACTTACATGTACGCAAGTTCAAGAGTGCAAGAGAAATCCGTAAAGGGGGATGGGGCCCTAAAATCTTCGATGTAGTGAACAAGGCCTACGCTCCGCTCTACGGTTATTCCGAAATGAACGAGCGGCAAATAGCTCAATATGTCAATACTTATCTGCCTTTGATCGACATGAGGCTGCTCACGGTTGTGGAAGATGAAGAGGGGAAAATCATAGCGATGGGAGTAGGAATGCCCTCGCTTTCACGTGCTTTGCAGAAAGCCAAGAGCAAATTGTTCCCTTTCGGATGGTACTATGTGGCCAAAGCTTTATTCTTCAAGCATTCCGATATCATAGATTTGCTGCTTGTGGCCGTTCTTCCCGAGTATCAGAACAAGGGAGTCAACGCCATGCTGTTTGCCGATCTCATTCCCATCAGTCAGAAAATGGGATTCAAATACGGAGAGGCTCATCCCCAATTGGAAACCAACGAAAAAAGTCAAGGACAATGGGCTTATTTAGACGCGGAAGTGCATAAACAAAGGCGATGCTACCAGAAAGCGTTAAAGTAGAGCATTATGGCGGAAGAAGATAAACAGCACGGCGAGGAAATACTTACCGAATATACGGAGGAACATATCCGGCATCTTTCGGACATGGAGCATATCCGTACACGTCCCGGCATGTATATCGGTAAGTTGGGCGACGGCTCACATGCGGAAGACGGCATTTACGTATTGTTGAAAGAGGTCATCGACAACAGTATCGATGAGTTTAAAATGAATGCCGGCAAGCGTATTGAAATCACGATAGAAGATAATTTAAAGGTCAGTGTCCGGGATTATGGACGAGGCATCCCTTTAGGTAAACTGATCGAAGCCGTAAGCATGCTGAATACCGGCGGCAAATACGACTCCAAAGCGTTCAAGAAGAGTGTCGGGCTCAATGGAGTGGGCGTGAAGGCGGTCAATGCACTCAGTGCCCATTTCGAGGTGCGCAGTTGCCGTGACGGCGAGATGCGCAGGGCGACTTTCGAACGGGGCATTCTTACCGGGGATACTACGGGGCCGACCGAGGATGAAAACGGAACGTTCATCTATTTTGAACCGGACGACACCTTGTTTAGAAATTATTCTTTCCGCAATGAGTTTATAGAGATCATGTTGCGGAATTACACCTATCTGAATACGGGACTCACTATCATGTATAACGGTCGTCGCATTCATTCGCGTAACGGATTGGTGGATTTATTGAATGACAACATGACCCACGACGGTCTTTATCCCATCATTCATTTAAAGGGAGAAGACATTGAAATAGCTTTCACTCACACCGGACAATACGGGGAGGAATATTACTCTTTCGTCAACGGACAGCACACTTCTCAGGGCGGTACCCATCAGAGTGCCTTCAAAAAGCATATCGCCGAGACGATCAAAGACTTTTCCGGTAAGAACTTCGATTACGGCGATATTCGCAACGGACTCGTGGCGGCCATCGCCATCAATATCGAAGAACCGCTGTTTGAAAGCCAAACCAAAATCAAACTCGGCTCGCTCACTACCGTTCCGGACGGAGGCATCAGCATCGACAAATTCGTGGGGGACTTCGTCAAAGAGCAGGTGGATAACTATCTGCACAAAAATACGGACGTGGCCGACATCATCATACAGAAGATTACGGAAAACGAGAAAGAACGCAAGGCTATTGCCGGCGTGACGAAGTTGGCTCGCGAGCGGGCCAAAAAGGCAAACTTGCACAACCGTAAGTTACGCGACTGCCGTTTCCATCTGAACGATGCCAAAGGAGACCTGAAAGAAGAGAGCAGCATTTTCATCACCGAAGGCGACTCAGCCAGCGGGAGTATCACCAAAAGCCGCGACGTGACCACGCAAGCCGTATTCAGTTTGCGGGGCAAGCCGCTGAATTGTTTCGGCCTGACGAAAAAGGTGGTTTATGAGAACGAGGAATTCAACCTGTTGCAAGCCGCTCTCAATATCGAGGAGGGGCTGGAAGGATTACGCTACAACAAGGTGATCGTAGCCACGGATGCCGATGTGGACGGGATGCACATTCGCCTGCTGATGATTACGTTTTTCTTGCAATTCTTTCCCGAACTGATTAAAAAAGGGCATGTCTACATCTTGCAAACCCCTTTGTTCCGCGTGCGCAACCGCAAGAGCAAGATCAGTAAAAACCAACTGAAAAAGTTGGCGGAAGAAGCCAAAAACAATAAGTCGGACTTTATCACCCGTTATTGTTATTCCGACGAAGAACGCATAGCCGCCATAGACGCCTTGGGACCTGAGCCGGAAATCACACGGTTCAAAGGGCTGGGGGAGATCTCTCCCGACGAATTCAAACATTTTATCGGCCCGGACATCCGATTGGAACAAGTGTCGCTGCACAAAAGCGATCAGGTGAAAGAGCTGTTGGAATACTACATGGGCAAGAACACCATGGAACGACAAAACTTTATTATCAACAATCTGGTCATCGAGGAAGACCGGGCAGAAGAAGATGATACCGTAGAGACCGCAAATTAAAACGCAACAAATGGAAAAGATTGCCATATTTCCCGGCAGTTTCGATCCCTTTACCAAAGGACATGAATCGTTGCTGAGACGGGGGCTTACCCTATTTGATCGCATCATCATCGGCGTGGGCATCAATGAAAGCAAACGCATGGAGCAGAGTACGGAGCAGCGCATCAACGCCCTGCGCAAGCTCTTTGCCGGAGACGACCGCATTCAGGTGGAAGGCTATTCGGATCTGACCGTCGACTTCGCTGCCCGCCATCAAGCCAAATTCATCCTGCGAGGCATACGCTCTTTCAAGGATTATGAATATGAACTGAATATCGCCGACCTGAACCGTAGGCTCTCCGGCGTGGATACCATCATCCTGTTCACCGAACCGGAATGGGCTTTCATCAGTTCCACCATCGTGAAAGAGCTTATGCACTTCGGGAAGGACATCACGCCTTATATCCCCGAAGGACTGGAATATGAATAAAACAACACACAACATACACATCGTCATGAAAACAACACTATTGGCAGTCTGTCTGCTTTGCATGCCTTTATGGGGCATCGCACAACGGCATGGGAATACATCGGAAATAGAGAAATCCATACGTAAGCTTTCTATGGCCCAACTGGCCATCAGCAGTATGTACGTAGACAGCGTGGATGACAACAAACTGGCGGAAGACGCCATCAACGGCATGCTTTCCCACTTAGATCCGCACTCTGCTTACACCTATGCCGAAGAAACGAGAAAGATGAACGAACCGTTGAAAGGAAATTTCGACGGTATAGGGGTCCAATTCAATATGCTGGACGATACGCTTATGGTCATCCAGCCCGTGGCTAAGGGACCGTCGGAGAAAGTCGGTATCCTGGCCGGAGACCGTATCGTGACGGTTAACGATACTGCTATCGCCGGCGTTAAAATGAGTCTTGAAGAGATTATGAGACGTTTGCGCGGTCCGCGAGGCTCGAAAGTGAAACTCGGCATCCTGCGCAAGAGTATTAAAGACACCTTGACTTTTACCGTTACCCGCGACAAGATTCCGGTAGCTACTTTGAATGCGGCCTATATGGTTACGCCTACGGTCGGGTTGATCCGTTTGTCCAGCTTCGGCAGCACCAGCCATGACGAAATGAAAAAGGCCATTCAGGAATTGCAGGCCAAAGGCATGAAGGATTTGATCCTGGATCTGCAACAGAATGGGGGAGGATATATGGAGGCCGCTACGACCATCGCCAGTGAGTTCTTACAGAAAAACGACTTGATTGTCTATACCAAAGGTTTGCGGACGCCTTATCAGGAATATCGTTCCGAGGGGTCGGGACTGTTCCGCGAGGGGAGACTCATCGTGCTGGTAGACGAGTATTCGGCTTCGGCCGCGGAAATCGTCACCGGCGCCATACAGGATCAGGACCGCGGTCTGGTCGTGGGACGGCGTACGTTCGGCAAAGGACTGGTGCAGAAACCTTTCGTCCTGCCCGACGGTTCGATGATACGCCTCACTGTGGCCCGCTATTATACGCCGAGCGGACGCTGCATCCAGAAACCATATACGATGGGCGACAAGATGAAATACAATATGGATGTCATCGAACGTTACAATCATGGCGAGCTGACCAATGCGGACAGCATCCATTTTCCCGATTCTCTGAAATATAAGACCCTGCGTGAAGGGCGGACGGTATACGGCGGCGGAGGTATCATGCCCGACTATTTTATTCCGTTGGACACGACTTTATACACTGCATTCCAGCGTGATCTGACCGCCAAAGGGGCGATTGTCAACGCCACTTTGAAGTTCATCGACAAGAACCGCAAGAAGATCCAGCGCGAGTACTCTTCTTTCAATAAGTTCAAGACGAACTTTAACGTGCCTCAGGAGCTCGTGGACATGGTGCTCGACGAGGGAAAGAAGATGGACGTAAAGCCCAAGGACGACGAGGAATTGCAAAAGACAATGCCGGAGCTGGACCGTCAGCTCAAGGCGTTGATAGCACGAGATATATGGGACATGTCGGAGTACTTTGCCATTATGTATGAAAAGAATCCGTTTGTACTGAAAGCATTGGAATTGCTGAAATAACAGTCGAATTAAGAATAAAAAGAGGAGGGTCTGAGGCGGACTTCTCCTCTTTTTTTCTATCCTTGCGTTACCGTATTTTCCATCGGATGCAGGTCCCGATTTTTGGTAGTGTTTCACCGAGTGTGTCTGATCAAAGGCCCCCAAGCCTGTAGACCTCA
>JAJPYK010000200.1 GCA_021205005.1 Paraprevotella sp.
CGGCCGGTTGATTCCGCATTGCCCACACTTCTCACTCGTTAGGAATACACCGAATATATGGAACGTGCTTTTGGCTGTGGCATTGGTGGTACTTTCCGTCAAAAAAGCCTTTTTCCCGTCGAAAGGCGGAGTTTCTCCGACGGCTGCCGACTCGGCGACTGTCGTCATGGACAACATCATGTCCCGTACCAGTATCAGGGCCTATCAGGACAAACCCGTGGAGGATGAAAAAGTGGAAAGCCTGCTTCGGGCAGCTATGGCGGCTCCTACGGCGGGAAACAAACAGCCGTGGCGTTTTGTGGTAGTGAAAGACAAGGAAATCCTGCACGAAATTTCATCCAACCTGAATACCATGAAGATGGCGGAGAAAGCGCCTTTGGCTGTGGTGGTTTGCGGAGATATGGACGATACTTTTCCCGAAGACGGTCGGGACTATTGGGTGGAAGACGCTTCGGCGGCTACGGAAAACCTGTTGCTGGCGGCGCACAGTATGGGGCTGGGAGCCGTGTGGTGCGGCATTTATCCCATGCAGGAACGTGTGACGTTTCTGAAAAAATTGTTGAAGTTGCCCGATAATATCGTACCGCTCAATGTCGTGCCGGTGGGCTATCCTGCGGAACAGCCTGCCCCGAAAGATAAATGGAAACCGAAACATGTGAATTATGACGTTTGGAACGGAGCAGAGTCCGGCGAGGGGCAAGCGGCTCCCGTCGCAGCCGTTCCCGCCGGAAAGCAGTCGTGGAAGAAGATCGATCCGCATGACTTGCAGGAAAATCCTTTCAGTTTCTTCAGTAACGTGCTGGCCCTGTCTGTGGGGAACAAGGAGAAAATGAATGTGATGACCATCGGATGGGGCGGTCTCGGCGTGCTGTGGGGCAAGGATCGTCCGGTGATCACGGTGTATGTGGAAAAGCGTCGTTACACGCATGAGTTCATGGAGAACAATGATTATTTCGTGGTGACGGCTTTTACGAAAGAATATGATCCGGTATTGCACTATTTCGGGACGGTATCGGGACGCGATGAAGATAAGGTCAAGAAGTCCAAACTGACGCTCAAGTTTACCGCTTTGGGAAATCCCATGTTCGACGAAGGCCGTCTGGTTCTGGAATGTAAAAAGCTGTATGGCGCACCGTTCAATCCGGCCGGTTTCGGCGAACTGGCCAAAGAGGAATACAGCCATCGTCCGTTGCATTCGGTCTACATCGGTGAAATCGTCAATGCCTGGGTGAAAGAATAGGGTAAAGACGGCGTCGAACAGATACGTGCGTGGAGGCGGAAAGCTTGCCGGGATGAGGAAACGGGCAGGCTTTCCGCCTTTTGCGTCCTATAAATCTTCGTAGTTCGGAATGTCGGGCAGGAATAGGCAGGTGTTTTGTGCATAGTCCATTCGGCAGCAGAAATGTTGCAGTCCGTTGGACACGATGAGGTAATCCACTCGTAATACCAAGTTGTACCGCGAAATCTGTCCAAACACTTTTTGTGTGATTTCGATGTGCGGGGCTTTGTATTCCACGATAACGCGGGGCTGCGCCTGCCTTCCGTAGACCACCGTGTCACAGCGTTTGGCCGTACCGTTCAGGTTGAGCGAGATTTCGTTAGCCACCAATCCTGCCGGATAATGCTTCTGGTTGATGAGATAATGTACGAAGTGTTGCCTGACCCATTCTTCGGGAGTGAGTGCCACATATTTGCGGCGCAATTCATCGAAGACGACCGTCCGTCCGCCGCGTTTCGTTACTTTTATAGGGTATTGTGGAAGGTTTAATGCGAACATTTGCTAACTTTGCATGAGTGCCCTTCATGGGAACTGAGGACAAAAATACGTGAAAACAATGAAAACAAAGGAGGAAATTGTGGAAAATTGGTTGCCGCGTTATACGCAGCATCCTTTGTCTGACTTCGGTGAATACATCCTGCTCACGAATTTCAATAATTATGTGGACTTGTTTTGTGAGCATTTCCATCTACCCGCTCCCGGTTATGAGGCGAACATGCGGATGGCTACGGCAGGGGGGATTACCATCGTCAATTTCGGCATGGGAAGTCCGAATGCGGCCATCGTCATGGATCTGCTCAGTGCCATAGCCCCCAAGGCTTGTCTGTTCTTGGGCAAATGCGGCGGGATCTCGACCAAGACGAAACTGGGAGATTTGATTTTGCCTTTGGCGGGTATTCGGGGCGAAGGAACTTCTAACGATTACGATCCTCCCGAGGTTCCGGCATTGCCGGCTTTCATGCTTCAGCGTGCGGTGTCCACAGCCATAAGAAATGTCCATCGTGACTATTGGACAGGTACGGTGTATACGACCAACCGCCGGATTTGGGAACACAAAGAGAAGTTCAAGGGCTATTTGCGGGAAACCCGTGCCATGGCTGTCGATATGGAGACGGCCACACTGTTCACTTGCGGCTTTGCCAATCATATTCCCACGGGGGCTTTGCTGCTCGTATCTGATAATCCGATGATACCTGAAGGAATAAAGACTGTGGAGAGTGATGAGAATGTGACGCACAATTATGCGCCGGAGCACGTTGAAATCGGTATCGATGCGCTGGAATTGATCATCGGCAATCGACAGACCGTGAAACATTTGAAATTTGATTGGTAAAGATAAAAAGTACAAGTCGATGGCTGCAAAAAAAGAAGGAGTGACTTATGAGGAGATTATTCGTGCGGTGAGGGCGGGTGATTATGCTCCGGTATATTATTTGATGGGGGAGGAATCTTATTATATAGATAAGGTAAGTGAGTTCATTGTCGACTCCGTTTTGAAGGAAGATCAGAAAGATTTCAATCTTACGGTGTGTTATGGTACGGATGTGACGGTTGACGACGTGATCAATGCGGCCAAACGTTACCCTATGATGTCCGATAGGCAGGTGGTGCTGGTGCGTGAAGCGCAAAATCTTCCGGGCAAGGAGCGTTTGTCTTTCTATCTGGAGCATCCTCAACGTTCGACGGTGTTGGTGTTATGCCACAAGCATGGAGTTTTGGATCGGAGAAAGAAGTTGGCGATGGACATCCAGAAAGTCGGCATATTGTTTGAATCCAAAAAAATGTATGAGAGTCAGCTCCCCGGTTTTGTTACGGCCTATTTGCGTCGCAAAGGAATCACGATGGAGCCAAATGCCGTCATGATGATGTGCGAATTTGTGGGTAGTGATCTTTCTCGTCTTTCCGGTGAGCTGGACAAACTGATTTTATCATTGCCGAAGGGGATGACCCGTATTCAGGCCGCCTTTGTTGAACAACATATTGGGATCAGCAAAGACTTTAACAACTTTGAACTGGTGTCCGCCTTAGTTGTCAAGGATATACTCAAGGTAAACCGTATCGTGAAATATTTCAACGATAACCCCAAAAAATTCTCTCTTCAGTTGACCTTGTCGGTAATGTTCGGATTTTTTAGTAATCTTATGGTTGCCTATTATGCTCCTCAACGTACGGAGGAGGGAATTGCGGATTGGGTCGAGCAGCCCCGTTGGCAAGTGAGTCGGAACATCCTTCCGGCCATGCAAAAGTATTCGGGTGTGAAAGTGATGCAGATAATTGGAAAACTACGCGAAATGGACGCCAAATCGAAGGGATTGGGGAATACAATCGCTACTCCGGGCGACCTTCTGAAGGAGTTGACCTACTTTATTTTGCATTAAAACGGCCTTTTTTC
>JAJPYK010000093.1 GCA_021205005.1 Paraprevotella sp.
CATTATCATTAGAACTACTCTAATCATGGTTTCATAGTTTGTCTACGCCGCATATCTTCTTGTATTTCCATTTTTATCCGTTGCACCTCCGGAGATTTAACTTTTACTTTCTTTTTTATCACCAAAGTAGCAACAGAATCAGCCATGAAAGGCTCATTTCCTAACTTGTACGCATTGTATAAGCCTTCCAAAGGTGCAAACCTGACCGGACACATCCAATGGGCTTGATTATAATAGTACACAGCTTCAATATATTTTCCAGAAGAACGACAAATATCCCCAGTCAACAAGGACAAATTGTACGATGGCCAAAGCTCCATGCATTCCTTTGCCGTTTCAAAAGCCCCGTCATATTGTCCGGCATAAAACTGTTCAGCGGTATAATTATACAAAAAAGAAGCATCGTAATGGTAATGCCTGTACAAATCCGCATACCGTGGCATCATTTCACGTGAATGCCCGTGCAAGGCATAGCGGGCTGTCCGACTCCATTCATATTCATAAGAATATGCAACGGCTACCTTTATCAACACCGCACTCGATACCACAACTCCGGCTATGCCTACCCAATTCCAATGTTCCCCATTCATCCTGATCCTTCCGAACATACCAGCACCCATACGCCACATGGCCGCTATTCCAATCACCGAAGCCAATGGATACTTCAATGGATAGGAAAATATGGCAAAAACGGTACATGCACACAGAGAAACGGCCAACATCTGGGAAAAGATGTCCCGCATCCGGAACAACCCGACGAAAGACCACGCCAACAGTCCCCCAAATAATAATATGCCTAACAAACCGAACTCAATCCATACCCATACGAATTCGTTTAACGGATGGTATACCTCACCGGCCAACCACGCATATCCACTATCGGCATGTCTCTTTAAATAGTCAGCCTGCCGAAGCATATACTCCCGCAGGAAACCGCCAATACCATATCCGGTAAAAGGCCGTACCTGCACCAGTTCCCATGAACGTTCCAATATGAAACGGCGCCCGCAGGTGGAATCCGTCTTGACTGCCGAAATTCCCCAAACCAACCCTGCGGTCAATACTACCAAGCCTGCCACTTTCATCCCGCGATATCCTTTCCATTGTTTTTGCAACCACAAGGCGGCATACAATGCCAAGCAAATCCATCCGGTGCGGGAACCCGTACATAACAGGGCCGCCAAAATGGTCAAGGCGCTTATCACTAAGGTTATACGGAACAAAGGCTTTCCAAAAGAACTCCTGGTCCACAAACAGACATGGAATGGCAAAGCGGTGCAAAGGCAGAAAGCCAGTCCGGCAGATTTATCGAACGTTCCGAACGCCGTCATTCCTTGCCTGTCCCAGAACATCCGAGCTATCGCATACACAGCCTCCATGAAGGCTACGGCTACCAAAGCCTCACAAAACGAGTCTCCGACACGCCCCCACCGCAAAAAAATCTGGCATCCGAATTTTCGATGCTTACAAGCCACAAGTATCTGTACGCTGAATACTAAAATCAAAAAAAGCCCTACAATCTCAGATAGCACCCATTTCGGCCTCAGCCATTCCTCCGAAAATCCCCTTACCGGAGGAAAGAAACAGGCAACAAACAAGCACAGGAACAAGTAAAAGTAAATGCCTGCCCAATTTGCCACCTGATTTCCTTTGTACACACACATTCCGACATGATGCCTGTTTTCCTCCATTGCGATCATTTCATTTCTTTTTCCGCTTTCAATATGCTGCGGAATCGGTCACGGAACATCGTTTCGTTTTTCATATTGAGCGATTGTTTGAATACCAACCCGTTACGATCGAACGTCATCTGCTCACCACTACCGTAAAAATGAAATAGAGCCTGCATATTGAGGAAACTTTCGCCATCCTCAATATGAACGATCGGTGCAGACAACTCTTTCTTCATTTGAGCGATTGCATTTTCATCCGAGTACGTCCCCTTATTGACTATCGCAATGATTTGTAAGTCCGGAAAATTTTCATAATCCGCCATGATGTTCTTCACAGATAAATCGCCATAGAAACGAGAATCTTCATGAGGGTCGGAAAGCCAGACCACCTGCACGTATCGGCCCTTAAACTTATCCAAAATAGATTTCATCTCCCGGTTTCCTTTCCCTTCCGGAATTTCATAAACCCATGAGGCGGAGTTCCCGGACAAACGGTTCAATTCCTTGATTTTATCCTTGAAATAAGGGTAAGTCAGATAGGAAGAAGACAAAAAGTCCACAAACCTTTCACGTTGTTCTCCACTCCATTCCACTTGCAAACGGGTCACTTTATCTGTAAGGAAAGCCTGTACCGCCCAAGGCGTCCCTTCCGTTCCGGTCAGCTCGCGTAAGGTTTTCACTTGAAGACTGTCTTTTTCGATTTCCACTTTCTCATAGTCCAAAGCCCCCATGTCAGAAGAATGATCAAAAAAAGCATAAGAATCGAGAAAAGCCATCATATATGTCACACTGATAGACGAAGGATATCCCGAACTATAAGGCAAGAAAGAAAACGACGGATCATCCAAAGCAAGAATGTCCAACACCTTATAGGCCGAGTAATCATAACCTACATAGTCTTCTTTCTGTACCGGCATCTTCTTCGGATATTCCACCTTCTCTTCAAACAGTCTGCCGGCCATAAACAAATAACGGTCTACCAATTCAAACCTTTGACGATTCTTCAAAAGGTGCGTCTCCCACGGAGAAAACTTATACTTCCACGCAACATAGTCGCAAAGCCTCATGTTTTCCGCCACGCTCTCGTTCATTTGATTCAGGAAATCTTCTTTGTTCAAGTTCCGTCCATAATCCGACAAGCGATTCCACTCGTAATAGATGACCGGCACATCCTGATGCTTCAACAAGTTCTCATAGCAACCTTTCGGATGGCTGCTGACGTAGTCGACAGTCACATTCTTTTCCCGCATCCCTTTCACCGTAATGTCAAGCGTATCCCCAGGGCGAACATAGAACGGAATAGCCGTATTCTCGCCTCCCATCTTCATTTCCGCCCACACCGGATGATCCAAAGACAGTTCCGTACAGAATGTCCCGTCCGGTTCAAGGACCGTGCAAGGCCGACTCATAGGATAAGGAGCAATGTGATCTTGCCCTAGGCTCGTGAGATCAAAGAACAGAATCCCCTCGTTCCAATCCCGGGAATATTCCTCTATCTTACCGCGCACCACAACGTCTCCCTTTTGGAACATCTTCTCTGAGGTCTCTTCTGCATCGATCTCGTCTTTAGCCTCCGGAATTTTCACCTTGGCCTTGGCATCGTGGATGCCATAGATACGAAACATATCCTTGTCCGTCCCCTCTATCAGGTCGAATAGCTTCGTATCCTGCGGCATCGGTTCGAAAAGTAAACGGAACTCCAGATGCCCGGCTTTCGGAATATAGCACTTCTCACCCAAGGCCAGTCCCACAGCCCCCTTTACAGGATAACGCACAGCCTCTTCGTCACTTAAATACGTGGACGGCACAAATTGGAACCAGGAGTTGATTTTCCCCCTCGCCGTGCAATACATGATTGTAGCTGTATCGGACAGCACCACCTTATTAACATGGATCACGTCCGCATTTGAGTAGAGGGTTT
>JAJPYK010000214.1 GCA_021205005.1 Paraprevotella sp.
AACAGAAACCTAAGGATTCCAAGCAAGCATATGAACAGGCCGTGTAGTTGGAAAAGAACAATGGGCGTCTGGCTTCCATGTATCATAACATGGGTGTCATTCTTCAGAGTCAAAAGCAATTCGGGCCTGCCATAGATTGTTATAAAAATGCCCTGCTCAGGAATCCCCATGACGAAGAGAGTCGTTATAATTTGGTGCTATGTCAGCATCAATTAAAGAATAATCCCCAGCAGGATCAGCAAAATAAGGATAAAGACAATAAGAACGGTAAGAACCAGAATAAAAACGAAGATAAACAAAGTAATAAGAAAGATAAGGATCAGCAGGATAATAAAGATAAGAAAGATCAGCAGCAAAAGCAAAATCAGCAAAAACAGCAACAGAATCAACAGCAGAACCAGAGTAATATGTCGAAAGAGAATGCTGAGCAACTGTTGAATGCAGCCATGCAAGATGAGAAAAATACGCAAGAGCGTATACAAAAGGCGATGGCCCAACCGCAACGTAAGAGATTGGAAAAACAATGGTGACACAAAGAAAACAAAACGATAACAAGCGATGAATAAGAAAAGATACGTTTTATTACTTTGGTTGGTCGTATGGGAATTAAGCATGCGAGCTGGCGTCCAAATTACCGCAACGGCACCGGATGAAGTCGAAGTGGGAGAACAGTTCCGTTTGACTTTCACGATGAATACCCAAGATGTCAGTGATTTCCGTTTGCCGAATCTGAACGGTTTCAGTATCGATATGGGGCCGAGTCGTTCGTCGCAAACGAGTATTCAAATGATTAACGGCCGTACTACACAAAGTAGTTCGCTCACTTATACCTATATATTAAGTGCTTTGAAAGCGGGCAAATATACTTTGCCTGCCGCTACGGCCGTAGTGAGTGGTAAACAGTGTCGTTCCAATACCGTAAAGATTACGGTAGTGAATAATGGCGGAGGCAGTTCTTCAAATTCTTCCCAAGGCGGAGGGCAGTCGTCTCAGCGGATGCAGATGCAAGATGCCGGGGCCAAGGTAACGGGCAAGGATTTGTTCATTACCGTGACGGCAGATAAGAAACGCCTCTATGAGCAGGAATCCGTGATCTTGACTTATAAAGTATATTCTTTGGTCGATCTGTCCCAATTGGCAGGTGGTATGCCTGATCTTGAAGGGTTTCATACGCAGGAAATCACTTTGCCGCAACAAAAAAGTCTGAAGATGGAAAACCATAACGGACGAAATTATGGCACGGTTGTATGGCGACAGTATGTACTTTTCCCTCAACGCAGCGGAAAGCTGACCATTCCCTCAATCAAATTTGAAGGAATCGTGGTGCAGCAAGATCGCAGTGTGGATCCTATCGATGCTTTCTTTAATGGGGGAAGTTCGATGGTAGAAGTGAAGAAAACAATTGTCGCCCCTTCGTTGACTTTGCAAGTAGACCCGTTACCCTCGCCGCGTCCTGCAAACTTCTCCGGTGCGGTGGGGAATTTCAGCATCAGTGCTTCTCTTACTCCTGAACATGTGAAAGCGAACGATGCTCTGACGCTTCGCGTTACGGTATCAGGGCGCGGAAACATGAAATTGATGAAAGCACCTGAGGTGAACTTTCCCAAGGATTTCGAGAGTTATGATGCCAAAGTGACCGATCATACTAAAGTCGGAGCAGATGGGGTGTCGGGTAATAAGGTATTTGACTATTTGGCTGTTCCCCGCCATCCAGGGAAATTCACAATTCCTTCCGTGGAGTTTTGTTATTTTGATACGGAGTCAAAAGCCTACAAAACCATAAGAACGCAGAGCTTCAATCTTGATGTTGCAAAAGGAACGGGTGGAGAGAGCAGTGGAGGTTACACGAACAAGGAAGATGTAGAAATGTTGGCTTCCGACATTCGTTATATCCATCAAGGAAATGCCGATTTACGCCAGGAGGGAGAAGTTTATTTCGGTACGGCATCATACATGTGGAGTTATCTCATTCCTTTGTTTGTGCTCATTATATTGGTTATTGCATTCCGTAAGAAAGCGATGGAGAATGCCAATGTAGCCAAGATGCGTAACAAAAAAGCAAATAAGGCGGCAGCAAAGCGTTTGATACAAGCTGCCATATTGTTGAAAGCCAATAAACCGGAAGATTTCTATGATGAAGTATTGAAGGCATTATGGGGCTATGTCGGTGATAAGTTGAATATCTCTGTGGCTGAGTTGAATAAGGATAATGTGAGTGAAAAGCTTCAGGCAAAAGGTACGGATATGACGGTTATACAGTCTTTAATAGATACGATGAACGATTGCGAGTTCGCGCGTTATGCTCCGGGAGATCCTTCTCAAACGATGGATAAGATTTATGCGGCAGCTACGGACGTCATCAATAAAATGGAAAGTTCGATTAAACGTTAAGCATTGAAACGGATGAAAAAGTTGTTTTTTATATTCATTGGAATACTATGTTTGCTGCCACTTCACGCCCAGACTAAGGCGGAGGCCGACAGTGCTTATGCAGAGAAAAAATACGATGAGGCGATCTCCTTGTATACCTCTTTGCTCCGCAAGGGCATGAATGCGGACATATATTATAATCTGGGCAATAGTTATTATAAAACAGACCGCATGGCTGAGGCCATATTGAATTACGAGCGGGCTGCATTGTTGGATCCCGGTAATTCAGACATTCGCTTTAATCTTGAGTTGGCACGATCGAAGACCATAGATCAGATTACACCTGCGAGTGAGATGTTCTTTGTGACATGGAGCAAAGATGTTGTGAATTTATTGGGAGCAGACGGTTGGGCCCATGTCGGTGTTATTGCATTTGTTTGTGCCTGTGTTTTGGCCTTGCTGTTTTTCATGGGCAACAAAGTGGCGTGGAAGAAGATCGGGCTTTTGGGCGCGTTTGTCATGTTGATTGTGGTTGTATTTGCCAATATCTTTGCGTGGAGACAGCATGAGGAATTGAATGTACGTACGGGAGCCGTAGTCATGAGCAGTTCGGTGTCTGTAAAAAGCACGCCTAACGAATCGGGTACGGATCTGTTTGTATTGCACGAAGGCACCCGTGTGGAAGTGATTGATGATTCCATGAAAGACTGGAAAGAGATACAATTGGCCGACGGGAAAGTCGGATGGATGCCTACGAAAGCGATGGAGAGGATTTAAGATGACATTGGAAGACTGGATCCATTTAGATCAACATTTACTGTTATTGCTTAACGGAAGCGATTCCTTGTTCTGGGATAACCTGATGATGGGAATCACGAGTACGGCTGCTTGGATTCCGGTAGCCGTGGTGTTGTGTTCTATCTGGTTATTCGGAATAACTCCATGAGCGAAGTCGGTCTTATCATTTTGTGTTTCGGTTTGGCTATACTTTTGGCAGATCAGTTCTCTTCTTCTTTCTGTAAGCCTTACTTCGCCCGTTTTCGTTCTGCACAAGATCCACAGTTGATGTATTTAGTGGATGTGGTGGACGGTTATCGGGGCGGACGTTACGGTTTTATCTCCAGTCACGCCGCCAATACTTTTGCCGTATGTATATTCCTTTCTTTGGGTAGTGTTTCACCGAGTGTGTCTGATCAAAGGCCCCCAAGCCTGTAGACC
>JAJPYK010000011.1 GCA_021205005.1 Paraprevotella sp.
GACCTGTCGCTGGCTTATTCGCCCGGCGTGGCCGAACCCTGTTTAGAAATCGAGAAGAACCCGCACGACGCTTACCGCTACACGGCTAAGGGCAACCTTGTGGCCGTAATCTCCAACGGTACGGCTGTGCTCGGACTGGGCGACATCGGCGCATTGGCCGGTAAACCGGTTATGGAGGGCAAGGGCTTGCGGTTCAAGATCTATTCAGGCATCGACGTATTCGACATCGAAGTCAACGAGAAAGATCCGGAAAAGTTCATCCAGGCAGTAAAAGCCATCGCACCGACTTTCGGCGGCATCAATCTGGAGGACATCAAAGCACCGGAATGCTTCGAAATCGAACGCCGGCTGAAAGAAGAACTGGACATCCCCGTCATGCACGACGACCAGCACGGAACGGCCATCATCTCCAGCGCAGGATTGCTGAACGCATTGGATGTGGCCGGCAAAAAGATAGAAGACGTGAAGATCGTGGTGAACGGTGCCGGAGCTTCCGCCGTATCCTGCACCAGACTGTACGTCTCTCTCGGCGCACGTCTGGAGAACATCGTCATGCTCGACAGCCGGGGCGTCATCTCGAAAGAGCGCACGGACCTGAATGAGCAAAAGCGTTATTTCGCCACCGACCGCACGGACATCCACACGCTGGAAGAGGCCATCAAGGGGGCCGATGTTTTCCTCGGTTTGTCGCGCGGCAACGTGCTGACCAAAGATATGGTGCGCAGCATGGCCGCTTCGCCCATCGTATTCGCACTGGCCAATCCCGTACCTGAAATTTCTTACGAGGATGCCATGGCTTCACGTCCCGACGTGTTGATGGCCACCGGACGTTCCGATTATCCGAACCAGATCAACAACGTCATCGGTTTCCCCTATATATTCCGCGGAGCATTGGATACCGGCGCCAAGGCCATTAACGAAGAAATGAAACTGGCCGCCGTCAAGGCTATTGCCGCCATTGCCAAACAACCGGTGCCCGACGTGGTAAACGAGGCATATCATGTGAACAACCTCAGTTTCGGTCCTACATATTTCATCCCCAAACCGGTAGATCCTCGCCTCATCACCGAAGTCTCGATGGCTGTGGCCAAAGCGGCCATAGAAAGCGGCGTGGCTCGCAAGACCATCAAAGACTGGGATGCCTATGCCCTGCACCTGAGAGAATTGATGGGCTATGAATCCAAACTGACCCGCCAACTGCGGGATACGGCCCGCCGCGATCCGCAACGTGTAGTGTTTGCCGAAGGCACACATTCCACCATGCTGAAAGCCGCCGTGGAGGCTAAAGCCGAAGGCATCTGCCACCCCATCTTATTGGGCAACGACGAACGCATCGAAAAGCTGGCCAAGGAGCTCGACCTCAGTCTGGAGGGCATAGAGGTCATCAACCTGCGTCATGACAACGAGGCCGAACGCCGCGAACGTTATGCCAAAATCCTGAGCGAAAAGAAAGCACGCGAGGGATATACCTTTGAGGAAGCCAACGACAAAATGTTCGAGCGCAACTACTTCGGCATGATGATGGTGGAGACCGGCGATGCCGACGCTTTCATCACGGGCATTTACACCAAGTATTCCAACACCATCAAGGTGGCCAAGGAAGTCATCGGCATCCGACCGGAATACAACCACTTCGGCACGATGCACATCATGAATTGCAAGAAAGGCACTTATTTCCTGGCCGACACGCTCATCAACCGTCACCCCGACACGGAGACGCTGATCGACATCGCCAAACTGTCGGCCGAAACCGTACGTTTCTTCAACCACGAGCCGGTCATGGCCATGCTGTCTTACTCGAACTTCGGTACGGACTCCGAAGGCAGTCCGGCCAGCGTGCACAAGGCCGTAGAGTTCATGCAGAAACATGCCCCGTCACTGGCTATCGACGGCGAAATGCAAGTGAACTTCGCCATCAACAATAAACTGCGCGACCGGAAATATCCGTTCACCCGCCTGCTGGACAAGGACGTCAATACGCTGATATTCCCCAACCTGACTTCGGCCAACACGGGATACCAACTGCTCCAGACCCTGAACGGAGACGAAATCGAGATGATCGGCCCCATCCAGATGGGATTGAACAAACCGATCCATTTCACGGACTTCGAAAGTTCCGTGCGCGACATCGTCAATATCACGGCTGTGGCCGTCATCGACGCCATTGTCATGAAGAAACAAAACAAATAAACTTCAAGAAATATCTTGAAATGAGAATGAGGGTGTGTCATAATTCAAAAAGCACTTTGAAAAAGTAATAATCAGAAACTTCATTCAATAAAAACAACCATATAGAGCTTCGTGGAGAGCTTTATAAGGTTGTTTTTGCTTAGTTCAACGGAGGATACTTACAGATTATAAGTTGTCAATCTCGAAATTTGAATTATGACACACCCTCATTTTAGGATTCTTCCGACGGTATAGGCGCATCCTTGTCGCAACGATTCCGCATAAAGTCTCATCAGGAAGAAACCTTCGGCCATCCTATATACTGAAATAAACCGGAAAGCAGTCTCCCGTTGATTGTCATCCAAGCCCATTCCGCCCAACAGAAAAGAGCATTAAATCATATCCGCCAGCTTCCTCTCACAGCACGACATGGCGAAAGATAAAAGATGCCAAAGGCACACCGCTCATGGACGAGGTGCGGAAAATCAATCCGGAAACTTGAAGATGCAAATATTTTTAGATACCTTTGCTTACCGGATCAGGTTCATCATTCCCAATGAAGAGTATGCTTAGGCACTGGAATATGGAGCGAGTATCGGCAAAAAAATAACCCCGCCATGACACAAGAAACGCATATAGAGCATAAATCGGACCGTCTTCCGGCACCTTCGGATGCCGATATTCCGGAAGTCTGCCATCCGGATACGGAATGCCCTTTCCTCCTGTTCGTCCACGCTAACGAAGAATGGTGCGCCACCATCAAAGCGGTTTTAAGTGCGACCTATCGCCTTCTCACTGCCGGAAACGGGCAGGAAGCCCAAATGCAGTTCACTGAACACTCCATCGACTTGATCATTTTCCGTACCCTGCCCTCGCCTACGGACGGTCTTTCGTTTTGCCGACAAATCAAATCGCAGCCGACCACAGCGTCTGTTCCGATCATCATACTGAGCGATAAAGACGACGCCAACGTACGAACGGCGTATTATGAGGCCGATGCCGACAGCTATCTGGTCCGGCCGCTCGAGATGAAAGTACTCACGGCTCGCATCGACAGCCTCATCCGCATAAACCAGAAACGACGCCAGCCTTACGCGACAAAATTTCCGTCCGACGGAGATTCTGCCCCAGATTGCACCCACTTCATCCGACGCGTAACCGACATCATTCATACCCATTTAGACAAAGAACGATTCGGATTGGAGACGCTGTCCTCATATATGCACATATCCCCCTCCACACTGCACCGAAAAGTCAAAGCCCAAACAGGACTCACACCTTTGGACTTCATACGCAAGGTCAAAATGAAATACGCCTGCATAATGTTGTCACATCGGGAACAAACCATTTCAGAGATTGCCTACGCCACGGGATTCTCCACTCCCAAATACTTCACCC
>JAJPYK010000281.1:0-1635 GCA_021205005.1 Paraprevotella sp.
CTTTAGGTGCATTTACCTTAGGCAATATCCGCTCGACTTTAGGTGCAGAACCTATTGCGACTTCATCCACAACGGCTTTCTTGACCTGCGGTTGCTTCTTCGGTGCGATAAAGATCGTCATACGTTTACCTTCAAGAACCGGCATTTGCTCTACTTTTCCATACTCTTCCAAATCGTTGGCAAAGCGAAGCAACAGCACCTCTCCCTGTTCTTTAAACAGGATGCTACGCCCCTTGAAGAAAACATAAGCCTTCACCTTATCTCCGTCGGAAAGGAAACCTTGCGCATGTTTCAGCTTAAAATTATAATCATGATCATCCGTCTGAGGACCAAAACGTATTTCTTTCACATCTACCTTCACCTGTTTGGCTTTCATTTCCTTTTGGCGTTTCTTCTGCTGGTAGAGAAATTTGCTGTAATCTATCAAACGGCAAACAGGAGGAACTGCATTCGGGGATATTTCCACGAGATCTACGCCTTGTGCTTCTGCCATTTGCAACGCTTTAGCCGTCGGCATGACTGTAGCCTCCACCCTATCCCCCACGATCCGGCCTTCACGCACCCGTATTTGTTCGTTAATACGGTACTGCTGTTTTAAATTGTCTTTCTTCATTCAAAAATGTTGTTCTCCTCTGTTTTTTTGTTCAGATTGTCGTTATTAAGTTTTTAAAATCGGCTGCAAATTTAATACTTATTTGTCATATTACGAACCTCTTCGTTGATTTTCTTTGCAAAATCTTCAAATTTCATGGTTCCCTGATCTCCTGCTCCTTGCTTGCGCACGGCTACCGTACCGTCTGCGGCCTCCTTCTCACCCACAACCAGCATATAAGGAATACGCTTCATTTCGTTGTCACGTATCTTACGGCCGATCTTCTCATTACGGTCGTCTACGATAGCACGCACATCTTGTTCGTCGAAATAAGCGCGCAACTTTTGGGCATAATCATTGAACTTCTCCGAAATAGGAAGAATAGCAACCTGATCCGGCGCCAGCCACAAGGGGAAATGACCGGCCGTATGTTCGATAAGAACGGCGCAGAAACGTTCCAAAGAACCAAACGGTGCACGATGGATCATCACCGGCCGATATTTCTGATTGTCCTCTCCCGTATATTCCAGTTTAAAACGTTCGGGCAAGTTATAATCCACCTGAATCGTACCCAACTGCCAACGGCGACCCAAGGCGTCTTTCACCATAAAATCAAGCTTCGGACCATAGAAAGCAGCCTCGCCATAAGCGACTTTGGCATTCAAGCCTTTCTCTTTGCACGCTTCGACAATGGCATTCTCGGCTTCCTCCCATACTTCGTCGGAACCGATATATTTCTCACGATGGTTCGGGTCACGCAGGGAAATCTGGGCCTCGTAGGTCTTGAAATCCAATGCGCCGAAAATGATTTGAATGATCTCCATCACACTGATGAATTCATCCTTTACCTGATCCGGACGGCAGAATATATGCGCATCATCCTGCGTAAACGAACGTACACGAGTCAGTCCGTGCAACTCGCCACTCTGCTCATAACGATATACCGTGCCGAACTCCGCAATACGCAACGGAAGATCCTTATAAGAACGGGGCTTCCAAGCGTACACCTCACAGTGGTGCGGGCAGTTCATCGGTTTCAACAA
>JAJPYK010000281.1:1645-3553 GCA_021205005.1 Paraprevotella sp.
CATATATTCCTCCCCAGGCTCGGGCGTATGAATAGGTTGGAACGAATCTTTTCCGTAATGATCGTAATGACCGGAAGTTACATAAAGGTTCTTTCCGCCGATATGGGGCGTCATCACTTGCTGATAGCCGTAGCGTTTCTGGATCTTTTTCAGGAAATCTTCCAGGCGCAAGCGCAACGCCGTGCCTTTAGGCAACCACATAGGCAAGCCTTTTCCTACGCGCTCCGAGAACATGAACAGCTCCATTTCCTTTCCGATCTTGCGGTGATCGCGTTTCTTGGCTTCTTCCAGCAAGGCCAGGTATTCATCCAACATCTTTTTCTTGGGGAAAGAGATTCCATAGATGCGGGTCAACAGCGGACGTTTCTCATCGCCTCGCCAATAGGCTGAAGATACGGCCATTACTTTCACGGCCTTAATCAGCCCCGTGTTCAACAAGTGCGGACCACGACACAAGTCGGTAAAAGCGCCTTGCGTATAAGTCGTGATATGACCGTCTTCCAAGTCCTCGATCAATTCATTTTTATAAGTCTGCCCGTGTTCGCCAAAGAACTTCAAGGCGTCGGCCTTGGAGATTTCAGCACGAACCACGGCCTCTTTACGCTGGGCCAATTCCAGCATTTTCTTTTCTATTTCGGGAAAATCGGTCTCGCGAATCACCGTACCGGCCGGCGGCATCACGTCATAATAGAAACCATTCTCGATAGCCGGACCGATACCGAACTGGATGCCCGGATAGAGTTCCTGCAAGGCTTCGGCCATCAAATGGGCTGAAGTATGCCAGAAAGCATGCTTACCTTCGGAGTCGTCCCATTTGTATAACACCACCGAAGCATCTTTATTTATCGGACGATTCAGTTCGACAATCTCACCATTCACCCCGCAGACCAGCACATCTTGCGCCAGTCTGGAAGAAATACTCTCAGCAATTTGTAAACCCGTTACGCCGGCCTCGTATTCACGCGCAGAACCGTCTGGAAAAGTTATCTTTATCATACTTTCTATTTATTGTCCGTTTTCAAAGATGCAAAAATAGTTATTTTTCACGAAACCAAGGCAAAAACTACGAAAAAAGTGAATGGCGGCATGCTTATTCACTCTGTCCCGGCACTTTGTCCCGATATCTCTTTATTAAATTATAAGCTTTGTAAAGCCCCCTCTCGCCCGCCCGACTCAGATCGGCAACGCCGGCCGAATGATTGCCGGAAAGGATATAGGCCACTCCTCTGTTGTAATAAGCTTCGGCAAAATCGGCATTCAGGTCCACGGCACGGGTATAGGCGGCAATGGCTTCCGGCCACAAATTCATTTGCATATAAATATTGCCTTTATCATAATAACATCCGGCAAAATCGGGCGATTGGGACAAAATATGTTCACAATCCTCCAAAGCTGCCTGATATTCGGAACGGGAATCGTCGAAAGTCCACTTTTCCGAATCGGGACGGGATGTTTCCGACTTCTCGGAGCTTCTCGCCTCCTGGTTTTTCACGCGAATCTGCATCCTCATGTAATAAGACAAAACCGACGTGGAATCCAACTCTATCGAACGGTTGATGTCAGACAACGCCGTCTCAAAGTCCTGCACGAGATACTCATCCACGGAACGGGCAAAATAAAGCAAGGCATTATCCCCGTCCCGGGCAATCTGACCCGTCAGCGTCTGGATGGAGGCTAAGTGTTTTTGTATGCGGTCTTCGTCCAGCGCCACCTCATGCGTGGTCAGGATCAACTGGCCGGCCAGCACGCCGCAACGGTTCAATTTCTCCAGATCCGCATTGAAAATCTTGCGCTGGAAATCGTCCTTGTCCGTATAATAAGTCAAGAACAAAGAAGGTTCCGGACGCAATTCCGTATGGCGGTTCTGCACCTTGCCCCGATATGCGCTCTCATACGTCGGAGCATTGT
>JAJPYK010000232.1 GCA_021205005.1 Paraprevotella sp.
AGTTTCTGATTATTACTTTTTCAAAGTGCTTTTTGAATTATGACACACCCTCTTCCATATTCTTGCAATAGGATATAAATCCTGTTTATTTGCGCGTCTTGGCGTAGCGGTTCATGAACTTGTCCACGCGACCGGCCGTATCGACCAGCTTGCTCTTGCCGGTATAGAACGGGTGCGAAGAGCTGGAGATTTCCAATTTGACTACAGGGTAGGTTTCGCCTTCGAATTCTACCGTATCGTTGGTTTTGCAGGTAGAACGGGAACGGAACATGTCGCCGTTGCTCATATCCTTGAACACTACGGGACGATAATTCTCAGGATGAATATCTTTCTTCATTGCTTCTAATTTTTATCATTTAGACTTATAGCTGGTAACTATATGTGTAATGGTCTGATTTACGAGGTGCAAAGTTACGCCTTTTATTCAGTTCTTCCAAACTTTCGGCTGAATATTTTTGTCTACAATCCGGTCCAACTCTCTATATTGTAGGTACGTTCCACGGGCGTTTCGATGCGGTCGGGCAGGTTACAGAAGAAGTCGATTCCCGTTTTTTCTTCCAGTTCGTCGATGCTGACCACCCAGCTTCTCAGGTCGGGATGGCCTCCGTAGGACTTATGTTCCACCCAGAAACCGATGGCTTTGTAGGTATTCAGCCCGTTTTCATACTTTTTGCAGAGCAGGGCTGCAAAGTAATATTTGGGAATCACTATTCCGCTTCCGATGGTGCCCATGGTCTGTCCGTCGGCTATCGTGCCGCCTTTCACGACGAAAAGGGTGTCGCGGAAATTGTTGTTTCGCCCCCAGTTCTGTATTTGGCCTTCCATATTGACCCAGTCGTCTTGGTTGAACGGTCCCATTTGCGGGCTCATGTTGGACAGATAGAAGGTTTCGCCGTTGGCGTCTTGCGATAACAGGCGGTCGGCCGATGCGCACAAATGCCCGCGGTCGTATCCGCTTCCGCGGAAGTCAGACAGTTCCGAACGTTCGCCCACCGGGATGTCGGGATCGGGTTGGAACGGATCTCCGGTCCATACGTTACCTCCCCATTCGGCACCTTTCCAATTGTTGCGGTTCCAACTTGTGCCCGATGTCGTGCTGGTGAAGACGAATGCCACCCAGCGCGAATGCTTCTTGTCCTTGTGCCAGTCGAGCGTATAGTTCAGCACTTGCTTGCCTTGGTAGGTCACGTAGTGGGAAGACAGATCGCCGGTCTGGTCATCCAGTCTGGGAATTTCCAGGTTGGTCGCATTGGGGATTACGGAGGGATTGGCGTTGGCATTCGTGTTGTCGGTGGATGGACTGTCCTCGTCGTTGTTACAACCGAAGAGAACGCATAAAGAAGTCAGACAGGCGAATAGAATGGCTGTTCTTTTCATGATTCGTCATTATTATGTATATGAATGGAAAAAGAACCCCATAGCTCCTCTCGACGCTATGGGGTCCTTAGGGTTTTAATTAAGAAATAGGCTTACTGTACCGTGACGCTTTTCACTTCCCAGGTCAGAGTCTCGTCACCGTCGGCGTTCTTGTATTTGAATGCCAGATAAGCCTTGGCGCCTACGGCCGGAAGCGTGGCTTGTGCCTCGCTGAAAGTCCATCCGGATGTGGCCGGATAGTTGATGCTTACCTGTTGCCAAGTGGCGGTGTTCACGTCGCCTGCGTAATCGTTGGATACCCATACGGTATACAACTGGCTGGCATTATCCATGCTCTTATTGTAAGGACCGAAAGCTTGTTGGATCGTGAGAGTTCTGGACTTGCTCAGGTCGAAAGCCGGAGAAATGAGCCAGTCTTCATTGGTTACGGATACGTTGTTGGCAAAGGCCGACATGGTTACGCGACCGTATGAGGCGTTGGCGCTCCACACTTGCGTGCCTGTTACGTTCACCGTAGAGAAGCTGCCGAAACTGCCGTTGAAACTTTCTGTCAGCACGGCGCCTGTCGGTTCTTCGGGCGTACTGCCGCCGCCATCGATGATGCCGCCGTCTGAGCTAATCAGAGAGACGTCATCTATCAGGACGCTCGTTCCCGGGTTCTTGCCCACCATGACCACTAAGTTTACTCGTGTGTCGGCGGTCAATGTAAAGGTGTAGGACGCATCCGTCCAACTGTCCTTGGTGATGTTATTGACATAAGAACCGTAAACGTAGCTGTCGCCGCTGGCGATGCTGCCGTCGGCCTCGTTTAGAGCATATCCCAAGCGGATGCTGGCGTCGGCGTCTACGGCTTTGAATGAGGCAGAGAGTTCGTATGTACCGGCTTTCAGGGTCATTTCCGAGCTGGCCAGACGTTTGTTCGCCGTTGTAGTTCCTTCGATCATAGCCGAGTAACTGCCGCTCTTGGCATCAGTAGACTGAGTGACGGTGGCGTTGCCGGCCGAGTTGGTAGAACTCCATCCGGTGGCGATTCCGTTATCCCAAGCCTCGAATCCGCCGGTGGTCAGCAGGTTGTTGCCGCTGGGAGGAACTACCGCACTGGCATTGCGCTCTTCGATCTTGAAGTTTTTCAGTTCAAACGTACCGGCCTTGGTCGTACAGCTGTACTTGATAGCTATTTTTACGTTTTTGCCTTTGTAAGCACTCAGGTCGATGTCGCCGGAAGAAGTGAACGTCCAGTCGCTGCCTTCTTGAAGAGTAACTGCCAACTGTGTCCAGTTTTCATTCTCGGCTTCTGTAGCCCATACGGTGATGTTGTCTGTCAGACTGCCGAAGTAACGGGCTACGTAGTCGAATGTCAGCGTGGCTGCTGTTGCCTGGGTCAGGTCGATGGACGGAGAAACCAACCAGCTTTCTGCTTCATAATTTGTATTATTGACATAAGAAGTGGCTTGCAGGTACTTGTATTGGCTGTCATAAACCCATACTTCTTTGCCCATCTCTGCCGGAAGATTCACGTCTTTGATGGTAAATTCGCCCAAACCTTCCGAGAAGGTTTCGCTGAAGAGAGCGTCGCCTCCTTCAGACGGCATGTCTCCGATCTCCGTACCGTCAAGGATGGCGGCCTGTACGGATTTGACACCGGATGCTCCGAAGTATTTTTCCATTGTACCGTAGAGCATGACTTCCTTACCCAAGTTTTCGGGATGAGCCTGCAGGTTCAGGGCCGTACGTACGTCTCCGGCAGGTAATTGTACCACCATACAATCGTTGATGTCTTTGCTGTCGGCAGTCGATGCAATGACGATATTTGTCGTTCCTGCTCCGTCTGCACCGAACGTCACATCGGAAATCGTCGTAGAAACGTCGGCTCCGCTTGGAATGTAACCTACGATATAGGCCTTTATCCAGGCATATCCGCCGTTTTGATTCAGTGAGGCTCCTTTTATGGTGTAAGGGCTGTCCATAGAACCGTTTCCGTAGAGCGAATTTGCTTCGCCTTTTCCCGGTATGTCATAAGGCGCCGGGACGTCGTCGCATGCCTGAAAGAAGAACGCGCCTATACTCAGACACAATAAACTAATGATGCTTCTAATATTCATATTGTTTCTTTTTTATTGTGATATTCTATATTATTGAATGTCTCTTTCCGTACGTACGGTG
>JAJPYK010000176.1 GCA_021205005.1 Paraprevotella sp.
CAAGTATACGCTTCTGCCGATCGTATTATTGTACAAGTCATGACTGCTATGATGGGATGTCTTGCGTCCTTTACCTCCCGGCGGAATTCTCAAAAGTGGGCGTGGTGGTTCCGGACATTTGCCGATAAAAGACATGATACCTTACGGAAGTAGGCTTTTATGCGATGGAAAATGAAAAGACCGGAGATGAACCGATGCCGGTCAGACGGATAATTTCTATCTTTGCATGGACTTGATTCCGGATTACTTTTTAAATGCTTGTTTGCTATGACTCTACAACAAATGGAATATATTCTGGCCGTGGACCGCTTTCGGCACTTTGCCAAAGCCGCGGAGTATTGTCGGGTGACACAACCCTCTTTGAGCGCCATGATACAGAAATTAGAAGAGGAGTTGGATACGAAGATATTCGACCGCGGGCAACAACCGGTGTGCCCGACACCCGCCGGCGTGCTGGTCATCTCCCAGGCCCGTAACGTACTGTTTCAGGCCGGTCGTATCAAAGATATTATAGAAGAGGAGAAGCGTACGATGTGCGGGACATTTAAATTGGGCGTCTTGCCGACGATAGCTCCTTACCTGTTGCCCCGTTTCTTCCCGCAGTTGATGAAGAAATATCCGCAACTGGATATCCGTGTGGCGGAAATGAAGACTCATGCCATCGAGTCGGCCTTGCGTATCGGAGAGATAGATGCGGGCATCGTGGCCGGTCTGCCCGATATGGATGAGTTCGATCGTGTGCCGTTGTTTTATGAACCTTTTTATATGTATGTCTCGCGTGAAAGCCGGTTGTTCGGTCGTGACGTGATTCGCACCTCGGATTTGTCGGGCGAACAACTTTGGTTGTTGGACGAAGGGCATTGCTTTCGTGATCAGTTGGTGCGTTTCTGTCATCTTAAATCGGCGCAAGCCAGCCAGATGGCTTATCACTTGGGGAGCATGGAGACCTTTATGCTGATGGTGGAAGGGGGGCGCAGAATTACTTTTATTCCGGGATTGGCCGTCTTGCAGCTCAGTGAAGCGCAGCAAGAATTGGTGCATTCCTTTGCCGTGCCTTGTCCGACCCGCCAGATTATTCTGCTGACCCGTAAAGACTTCGTACGGTATACGATGAGGGGTACTTGGGTTCGGGAAGTCCGCGGCTCCGTACCATCGGAGATGTTGGACTTGCAGCCTGCCCTGGTGTTGGTATAGATGAGGTCTATCGGTCCATTTATATTTTCAATTCGGATTCTGATCTGCGTCTGAGAAATTAGGTCTATTTTTGCAGCGGTAAACAACAAACAATAAATCATAACCGCGCCGTTACGATCAGTAGGTAGGCTGCAAATACTCACAAATAGCGATTGTGGCTGTCAGTCAGGAATCCTATTTTTGTAACGGACTAAAATTTAAATAGATTATGGAACCAATTATCAACTCTAAACTTCCTGAATTTAAAGTTCAGGCCTTCCATAACGGAAGCTTCAAAACAGTGACCAACGAAGACGTAAAAGGCAAATGGGCTATTTTCTTCTTCTATCCGGCCGATTTCACTTTCGTATGTCCTACGGAATTGGTGGACATGGCTGAAAAGTACGACCAGTTCCAGTCGATGGGCGTAGAGGTGTATTCCGTAAGTACCGATTCCCATTTCGTGCACAAGGCTTGGCATGATGCTTCGGAAAGTATCCGTAAGATCAAATATCCGATGTTGGCAGATCCTACCGGCGTTCTGTGCCGTGCATTCGGTGTGATGATCGAGGAAGAAGGCGTAGCTTACCGAGGTACGTTTCTGGTTAACCCCGAAGGACAGATCAAGTTGGCCGAGATTCAGGACAACAATATCGGGCGTAATGCGGAAGAGCTGTTGCGCAAGGTAGAGGCCGCCCAGTTTGTGGCTACTCACGACGGTGAGGTTTGTCCGGCCAAGTGGAGAAAGGGCGCGGCTACGTTGAAGCCGAGTATTGATCTGGTCGGCAAGCTTTAATTATGTTGGATCATGATATACTTACTCAGGTGCGGGAGGTTTTCCTGCACCTGAGTTTTAGTTATATATTCCGTGCGACTTACTCTCCTCGGCATGAGGCGGCAGAAGACTTCCGGTCTTTTCTGGAAGATGTGGCTTCTTGTTCCGACATACTGTCTTGTCAATGGGTGGAAACGGAAGAGGATAAGCTGGCATTTACTTTGGTGAAAGAGGGGAAGGATACGGGGATTGTATTTCGTGGTATACCCAACGGGCATGAATTCACTTCCTTGTTGCTGGCCGTGCTGAATGCGGACGGTAAGGGAAAGAACCTGCCGGATGAGGCTGTGGCGCAGCGTATCCGTGATCTGGTCGGACCGGTCCGGTTGCAAACTTACGTGTCGTTGACTTGTACGAATTGTCAGGATGTGGTGCAAGCTTTGAATATCATCGCTTTGCTGAATCCGGATGTGACCCATACGATGGTGGATGGAGCGGTCTTTCCCGACGAGGCGGAAGCACTGCACATACAAGCCGTGCCGTCGGTATATGCCAACGGACAGTGGCTTCATGTGGGAAAAGGCTCTTTGGGTGAGTTGCTGCAAAAGCTGGAAGACTTGCAGGGAAGCCGTGCCCGCAATGCGGAGCCTCTTCCTTTAAAGGAATATGATGTTCTGGTTTTGGGCGGAGGACCGGCCGGTGCGTCTGCCGCCATCTATTCCGCCCGAAAAGGTTTGCGTGTGGCGCTTGTGGCTGAACGCGTAGGCGGACAGGTGAAAGAGACGGTAGGCATAGAGAACCTGATTTCGGTTCCTTTCATTACCGGTGCGCAGTTGGCCGATGCACTTCGTACGCATCTCGACCGATATCCGATTGATATCTTCGAAAACCGTAATATCGAACGTGCCGACCTGAAGGATAAACAAAAGACAATAACGGTGAGCGGGGGAGAGGTGTTTGCGGCTCCGGCCGTGATCATTGCTACCGGAGCAAGCTGGCGCAGGCTGAATGTGGAGGGAGAAGGAGAATATATCGGCCGTGGCGTTGCTTTCTGTCCGCATTGCGACGGTACCTTTTATAAAGGAAAGCATGTGGCCGTGATCGGAGGCGGAAACTCCGGTATAGAGGCTGCTATCGATTTGGCCGGAATCTGCCGGCAAGTGACGGTATTTGAGTTTGCCGATACGTTGAGAGCTGATGAGGTTCTGCAGCAGAAAGCTAAGAGTCTGCCCAATGTGGAGATCTTTACGGCTGCCCAAACTTTGAAGGTAGAGGGCGACGGAACCCGCCTGACCGCGATCGACGTGAAGGATCGCCGTACGGGCGGGACACGTACCGTACCGTTAGACGGTATCTTCGTGCAAATCGGCCTGACGGCCAATAGCCGGTCTTTCCGAGACGTGCTGGAATTGACCTCGACAGGTGAAATCAAGACCGACACGTTCTGTTGCACTTCCGTGCCGGGCGTATATGCTGCCGGTGACGTGTCGGATGTTCCGTATAAACAGATTATTATTGCGATGGGTGAGGATACTGTTTCTTTGAGTGTGTCTGATTGAAGGCACAAAAAAGGGACCTGACC
>JAJPYK010000048.1 GCA_021205005.1 Paraprevotella sp.
GAGGAAATGAAAGATGTAGATACTTTCAGCAAATTCTGCGATTATATTAAAAGGAAAGTTAACTAAGGCAAACGAACAGAAGCTGAGTAATGGCGGAGTTAGACCATAAAGACTGGAAAGGAACGACCGGCGGGACCATCTGGATGCAGAAGCTGATGATACGATGGTTTCGTCATGCGTCTTTGTATATTCCATATTGGTGTATGGGGTGGATAATACCTTTCTATATGCTTTTCGAGCATCGAGGGTATTTGTCCAGTTATGGACTATACCGCCGGAGATTCGGCATGAATCCGTTAAAGGCATTTTTTTATGTCTATCTCAACCACTTTCGTTTCGGACAAATTATTATCGATCGTTTTGCTATGTATGCGGGGCATACTTCTCGTATCGACGTAGACGGGCAGAAACTGTTTGATGAGTTGGAACGTGGAACAAGCTGTTTTATTCAGCTTAGTGCACATGTCGGCAATTACGAGTTGGCCGGTTATTCGTTAGTTCCTGTGCATAAGGAGTTTTATGCTCTTGTATTTTCCGGAGAAACGGAAACCGTAACGGCTTCACGCATGCAAATGTTTGCTGACCATCATGTCAATATGATACCGGTGAGTTCGGATTGGTCCCATGTATTTGTGCTTAATGAGGCTTTGCAAAAGGGAAATATCGTCAGTATGCCCGGAGATCGTATTTTTGGTTCTCCACGTTGTATTACTTGCCGTTTCTTCGGAACTCCGGCTAAATTTCCTCTCGGACCGTTTATCTTGGCTGTGCAACGAAATATTCCTTTGTTGGCTGTGTTTGTGATGAAAACAGGTGCGAAAACTTATAGAATCCATGTTCGCCGATTGAAAGGAGATAATAAAGAGGCGTTGGCCCAATGCTATGCCGATGAGTTGGAAAAAATAATAAAGCAATACCCTACACAATGGTTCAACTTTTACAACTTCTGGACATAACCCCTCTGGATATTCTTCCGCAGCGTCCTCCGTTTGTTATGATAGATCATCTGACTAATTACAGTCAAGAGATAACGGCTACTCAATTCACGGTCCGACCGGATAATATTTTTGTGGCAGAAGGTAAGATGCTTGCTACGGGACTTATCGAGAATATGGCCCAGACTTGTGCTGCACGGCTCGGTTATTATAATCTCATTAGCGGACTGCCTGTGAAAATAGGTTTTATCGGCGCCATAAGAAACTTGCATATCATGCGTACACCAAAGGTCGGAGAAACGCTGGACACGCTCATCCGTGTGAAAGAAGAAATTTTCGGCATGACGTTGGTCGATGCCGAGAGTCGTGTGAAAGAAGAAATGATAGCGAAAGCAGAAATGAAAATAGCCATACAATGAACTCGCTTACAACAACAATAGGATTAAATATACGTTTCAGTGAAGTCGATTCGATGAATGTCGTGTGGCATGGATCTTATCCTCTGTATTTTGAAGATGCACGCGAAGCTTTCGGACGGAAGTATGATTTAGGATATATGGAGATCTTCCGTCAGGGGTATTATGCTCCTTTGGTGGAAATGAATCTTCAATATAAAAAGCCGTTGGTGTATGGTATGCATCCGTTAATCACTGTCACTTATCGTCCCACAGAGGCTGCCAAGATCGTTTTTGATTATGAGATACGCGATGAGTTTGATGGAGTTTTGATCGCGACGGGGCATTCAGTACAAGTGTTTACTGATCTTAGTCATCAGTTGGTATGGTTCACGCCGCCGTTCTATCAAGAATGGAAACAGAAATGGATTGCGCCATGATTGTACGTCTATCGCATTACATTGTTTCTCCTCTGGCGATGGGCACACAGGAAAATTACGAGTGTGTAAAGGCGGGGCAGACCATGCTCCGTAGGTACGTAGGAAAATGGGGATTACCAGAACCGTTCGTAGCGTCGATGATGGATGATGAGAGTCTGTCTATGTCTTGTCAGGAGGAGGGTATCTCTCTTCTGTCGTATACCAAATTTGAACGGATGGCTATTTTGGCGGCTGTACGTGCTTTGCGTAAAACCGATATTAATCCGGCTGAGTCGGATGTTATATTTATATTGGCTACGACAAAAGGCAATATCGAATTGCAAGATGAAGAGTATGGAAGTCGTTTTCCTGTTGAACGTTTAGGATTGATGGAAGCTGCCAAACAAGTAACAGAGTGGTTTCATCATCCTTTTGTGCCTCTTGTGGTGTGCAATGCTTGTATTTCCGGATTGAGTGCTCAACAGGAAGCCGTGCGGGCTTTGTGTTCAGGACGTTATCGTTATGCTGTGGTAATCGGTGTTGATGTCTTATCACCGTTTGTTGTTTCCGGCTTTCAGTCACTTAAGGCTGTCTCGGATCAGATGTGCCGACCGTTCGATGAAGACAGAAACGGATTGAATCTTGGAGAAGCGGCAGCTTGTATTATTTACGGTCGTGACACCGACGGCGGGACTCGAGATGCTTCTTCGTGGTATGTCACGGATGGGGCCATTCGGAATGACGCTTTTCATCTGTCTGGAGTTTCGAGAACGGCAGAAGGCGCATATCGCGCTTTGAAAACGGTGTGTGAACATCAAGATACTTCTCGTTTGGCTTTTATTAATGTACATGGTACGGCCACATTGTTTAATGACGAGATGGAAGCAACGGCTATCCATCGCATGGGATTTGACTCATTGCCGGTAGTCGGATTAAAAGGATATTACGGTCATACGATGGGGGCTTCCGGAGTTTTGGAAACGTTGATAGCGATGGAGGCTCTGGATGAGCACATTGTACTTGCGACCCAAGGGTATGAATATATCGGAGTGAGTCATGAAGTGAATGTGTCCAATATAAATAGGACGGCCTGCGGAACGGACTTCTTGAAGATAATGTCTGGGTTCGGAGGCTGTAATATGGCATTGTGGTTTAGTAATGAGAAACCTGTATCAGATACGGAAGGTTTTATTTCCGAAAGGTGTCTTGAATTTCACTCATACTGTTTATTTGACTGAAGAATATGCGACAGTAGATGGAAAAAAGATTGCTATCACAAGTCTAGGTTTACCGATGCTGAAAGCCTTATATCATGAGTATGTAGGCGACTATCCGAAGTTTTATAAAATGGATCCTTTGTGCCAGCTGGGCTTTATTGCATCGGAGTTGCTGTTGAATGCGGAGGCAGAAGCTGGAGGGCGGGAACGTTTTGTTCCTTGTGAAGATCGTGCTGTGGTATTAGTCGGTCGTAGTGCTTCCGTGTGTGCGGATAATATTTATCAGCGGTCCATATGTGATCGATCAGATTTCTATCCGAGTCCGTCCGCTTTTATTTATACTTTACCTAATATTGTGACTGGGGAGATCGCCATTCGTAACCATTACTATGGAGAAACTTCCTACTACGTGCAAGATTCACCGGAAACAGTAAGGCAATTGATGGTTCAGGCTATTTGTTCACGCGGAACACAGAGCGTGTTGGGAGGTTGGATCGATATGAAAGATACCACACATTTTGAAGCTACATTATATATTAT
>JAJPYK010000099.1 GCA_021205005.1 Paraprevotella sp.
TATATATATATAGACGAGCGTAAGGAAAAACTGAAAGCTATCGAAGAACGGGCTAAACGGGAACTGGGCATGTTACCGCCGAAAGAATTCGATCCGGAAGAGTTTCGCGGCACTTTCGTGAAAGCGACGACACATCTGAAACGGCGGAAAGAAAGTGGACGCAAGCCCATGAAGTTCGGTGTGGCATTGATCATTATCGGTGCATTGGTCTTCATTTGGCATTTCCTGTTGACAGGTAGTTTTCGATTCTAAGATAAAAGTGAAATGAGCGATATTATTCATTTGTTACCCGATTCGGTGGCCAATCAGATTGCGGCCGGTGAGGTGATACAGCGTCCGGCTTCCGTAATCAAAGAGCTGGTGGAAAATGCGGTAGATGCCTCGGCCACGAAGATCGATGTCGTCGTGGAAGATGCTGGACAGACTTCCATTCAGGTCGTGGATGACGGGAAAGGTATGTCCGAGACCGACGCCCGCCTTTCCTTTGAACGTCATGCGACCTCTAAGATACGTGAGGCCGCTGATCTGTTCGCTTTGCACACGATGGGATTTCGGGGTGAGGCGTTGGCATCTATCGCGGCTGTGGCACAGGTCGAACTGAAGACACGTCAGGCGGGGAGCGATCTGGGAACGTGTGTGACCCTCGAGGGATCGAAGTTGATCGGTCAGGAACCCATTGCATGTCCTGAAGGCAGCAATTTCTTGATTCGCAACCTGTTCTTTAATGTCCCGGCCCGGCGAAAGTTTCTGAAGTCCAATCAAACTGAACTCAGCAATATTCTGCAAGAATTCGAGCGTGTGGCGTTGGTGCATGAGGATATTTCTTTTTCCTTGGTGCACAACGGCAGCATGGTGCTCAATCTTCCTAAGGCAACGCTGCGCCAGCGCATTGTGGGGATATTCGGGAAGAAACTCAATGAACAGCTCTTGTCCGTAGAAGTGGAGACTTCCCTCGTACATTTATCCGGTTTTGTGGGTAAGCCCGAGTCAGCCCGTAAGAAAGGCGCGCATCAATATTTCTTCGTTAACGGACGTTATATGAGGCATCCTTATTTCCATAAGGCTGTGATGGAGGCCTTCGAGCAATTGATTCCCGCTAACGAACAAGTGTCCTATTTCCTCTACTTTAAGGTAGATCCGGCCAATATCGACGTGAATATCCATCCGACGAAGACCGAAATCAAATTTGAGAACGAACTGGCGATATGGCAGATTATCGTAGCGGCAGTAAAAGAGTCCTTGGGCCTTTTTAATGCCGTGCCTACGATAGATTTCGATACGGAAGGTGCGCCGGATATACCCGTGTTTGGAAATGTCGCCGTTCCTTCTTCGGTAGAGGCTCCTGTGTTAGAGGTGAATCCGGACTTCACCCCCTTTAAAAACCATTCGTCATCCTCTGCAAATAACAATTCCCATAAGAATTGGGAACTCATGTACGGCGATGTGGGGAAGGATGAGCCCGTCCGTATGCCGTCTAATGATTTCGGCGATGTTTCCGGCGAAGCGGTTGACGATGCGTCTTTGTATGCCGAGACCCGTCATGCGTTTGAAAAATCGACCCAACATTACCAGTATAAAGGCAAGTACATCATGACGGCAGTTAAGTCCGGCCTGATGATCATCGACCAGCATCGTGCGCATATCCGCGTGCTTTACGACCGTTATCGCAAGCAGATGGAAGGGCGCACCGGACAATCACAAGGCTTGCTGTTCCCCGAAATGATACAGTTGCCTCCTTCGGGGAGCGTAGTGCTCGAACATTTGATGGATGATATGCACGCATTGGGGTTCGATTTGTCGATATTGGGAGGCGGAAGTTTTTCCATCAACGCCATACCGGCCGGAACCGAAGGTTTGAATCCGGTGGAAATGGTGCGCGGCATCGTATATTCTTCCATCGAGAAAGGCTGCCATGTGGAGGAAGATGTGCGCCATTATATCGCTTTGGCATTGGCGCGGAGCGCGGCCATTGTGCAGGGACAAGTCCTGAATAATGATGAAATGGAGGCTTTAGTGGACGATCTGTTCGTTTGTCTGAATCCCAATCAGACTCCCGACGGGAAAGTCGTGGTGGCGATATTGGGACAGGACGATTTAGAACAGCTTTTCGGATGACGCAAGCTTGGTTCTTCGTCACATTCTGCGTACCTTTGCAAATAATTAATTATCAAATCAACTGAAATGAAGCAGGAAAAGATCATATTGACGGGAGACCGTCCTACGGGGAAATTACATATCGGACACTATGTCGGTTCATTACGTCGTCGGGTGGAATTGCAAAACTCCGGCATCTACGATAAAATATTCGTATTCGAGGCTGACGGGCAAGCTTTGACAGACAATATCGACAATCCGGAGAAAGTGCGGCAGAATGTGATTGAGGTCGCTTTGGATTATCTGGCTTGCGGCATAGATCCGGCCAAATCCACGATTTTCATCCAGTCTCAGATTCCGGAATTGTGCGAATTGACGTTTTATTTCATGGATTTGGTTACGGTATCGCGCTTGCAGCGCAATCCTACCGTGAAGACGGAGATTCAGATGCGCAACTTCGAGACCAGCATTCCGGTGGGCTTTTTCACTTATCCCATCAGTCAGGCTGCCGACATTACGGCCTTCAAGGCCACAACGGTTCCCGTGGGTGAGGACCAGGAACCGATGTTGGAACAGGCACGAGAGATTGTACGCCGCTTTAATTTTATTTACGGCGATACGCTTGTGGAGCCCAATATCCTATTGCCGGACAATGCCGCTTGTCTCCGTTTACCCGGTACGGACGGAAAGGCCAAGATGAGCAAGTCGTTGGGCAATTGCATCTATCTGTCCGATTCGGCCGATGAGGTGGAGAAGAAGATACGGACAATGTACACAGATCCCAACCATCTCAAGGTCTCCGATCCTGGACAAGTGGAGGGCAATACTGTGTTCACTTATCTGGATGCTTTTTCCCGTCCGGAACATTTCGAGCGTTATCTGCCCGACTATGCCAATCTGGAAGAATTGAAGACGCACTACCGTCGGGGCGGGTTAGGCGATGTGAAAGTAAAGAAATGCCTGGCGGCCGTCATGCAGGAAGAGTTGGAACCCATCCGCAACCGCCGCAAGGAGTTTGAACAAGACATCCCGGCCGTATACGATATGCTGAAGAAAGGTTGCGAAGTCGCTCGGGCTGCCGCAGCCGAAACCCTGTCTGAAGTACGCAAGGCGATGAAGATAGATTACTTTGAAGATCAGGCGTTAATAGACGAACAGGCCGCCCGCTTCGGTTCTCATTGAATCGGGACGTTTGTGTCGTGATAAAATCTGGAGGGTGTGTCATAATTCAAAAAGCACTTTGAAAAAGTAATAATCAGAAACTTCATTCAATAAAAACAACCATATAGAGCTTCGTGGAGAGCTTTATAAGGTTGTTTTTGCTTAGTTCAACGGAGGATACTTACAGATTATAAGTTGTCAATCTCAAAATTTGAATTATGACACACCCTCGTA
>JAJPYK010000116.1 GCA_021205005.1 Paraprevotella sp.
GAGTGCATAAAAGAGAGTACGGTTTGGGTGTGATTCTGCTTTTTCTTATTACAGTTCGTTTAAAATTAGGTGATTGGCGCGGTCGACGACTGTCGTGTCCCACGAAGCGAGGTAGATTTGTGTCGTACTCTCGGAGTCATGTCCCATGCCTTCGCTGATGATAGAGATGGGGATGTTTTTGCTTTTCGCAATGCTGGCCCATGAATGTCGTGCTACATACATGGACAGTGGATAAGGACTCCTGATCAGTGAGGACAGTGTTTTCAGTTTTCTATTGATCAATGTGAGTGAATTTCTGTATTGGAGCCGCTCTTTTCCATTGGTTTGCATAATGATAGGCAACAGATATTCCGTGGAATTCGTCGGATATTTGTCTATGATCTCTTGCATACACGGTTCCCATTTGATGCAAAGTTGTTGACCGGTTTTTTTCCGACGATAGGTCAAGATGCCTTTGTGCAAGTCTTTTTTCTTCAGATAGGCCATGTCGACAAACGACATGCCTCGGGTATAGAAACTGAACAGGAACATATCGCGTGCATAACCTATGGAACAATCGGACTGAAAAGTTTCCTCTTTGATATTTTTGATCACGCGGATCGGTACGGCACGTTTGATCGTTTTTTCAATTCCCGTATATACGTGTCGGAAAGGATGGCGTTGTGTAATGAGTTCTTTTTCTACGGCTCGGTTATACGTCGCCCTCAGGATGCGCATGTAGAACGAGATGGTGTTCAAGCTCAGCTTCTCTCTTTTCAAATAAGATTCGTATGCTTCGACGACGTCTTGTTCTATCTCGTCAAGACCGATGTCTTCGCCTTCTCTGAAACGTATAAAACGGTCTAATGCACATTGATAGGTTTCACTTGTCCTTACGCGTCCCTGTTCTTTCAATTGTTGTATGATCAGATTCATGAATGAGCTTAAGGTATTGTTTTTTATACGGTTTCGATAGTGTTTGAGTATGTCGTCGGCAGAGAAAGAAGTTCTGCGACGAGCTATGTCGTTTACGCATTCTTTCAGTCGGGACAGATCTTGTGTCAACGCTTGACGATAACGTTGCAGTACCAGAAACCGCTCTGTTCCGGACAGAGGACATATGATGTTTGCCGCATGACCGTCCCATTCGTTCGGGTAAATCTTGTACGTGGTTTTCTGGATTCGCACTGTGCGGCGGTGAATGATTTGGAGGAAAATGGAGCCCGTTTTGCCCTGAATGCCCGAAGGCCTGAATTTGACTTTTACAGATGTCATGGATATGTTTTTTATTTTACTGATTGAACGGTAAGTCTTTGTATCGTGACTTATCTGGGGTGTAAAATAAGGGAAAACGGATAAATCCGTTAAAACATTCTGTGAGTTGTTTGTCCGTTCAAGCCCTTTTTTATAATTTAGCCTGCTAATTTTGGCTTTTATAAGATGGTACGAGAAAAACGGTCTGTCGGAACGGTTTATTCCTACAGGGATATTCTGCGTATAGCCTATCCTATATTGATCAGTTTGTTGATGGAGCAAATGATCGGTATGACCGATACGATTTTTTTAGGAAGGGTAGGGGTCGTAGAGTTAGGAGCCTCAGCCATTGCAGGCATTTACTATCTGGCTATATTCATGATGGGGTTCGGTTTCGGCGTGGGCGCTCAGATTCTGATGGCCCGCCGTAACGGAGAGCAGCATTATAGTGAGATAGGATCTGTTTTCTATCAAGGCATTTATTTCATGTTGGGCTTGGCATTGTTTTCTTTTTTGCTCACAAAGATCATCACGCCGCGACTTTTGCCCGGCATCGTGTCTTCGCCCCACGTGTATCGGGCGGCACTCAGTTATATAGACTGGCGCATTTTCGGCTTCTTCTTTTCCTTCGTTGCCGTGATGTTCAGGGCATTCTTTGTCGGTACGACGCAAACCAAGATTCTGACGATGAATTCCGTCATTATGGTCTTGTCCAATGTGGTGTTCAATTACACTTTGGTCTTCGGGCATTTCGGTTTGCCGAGATTGGGCATTGCGGGAGCAGCCATCGGCTCGTCTTTGGCCGAGATGGTGTCGGTGATATTTTTTGTGATCTATACTTTCATGCGCATAGACCGGAACAAATACGGTTTGCTTCATCCGGTGCGTTTCAACTGGCAACAACTGCGTCGGATGCTGAGCGTTTCTTTTTGGAAGATGGTGCAGAACTTCTATTCTTTGGCCACCTGGTTTCTTTTCTTCCTTTTTGTGGAACATCTCGGCGAGCAGGCTTTGGCTGTGACCAATGTCGTGCGGAATATTTCCGGCATTCCTTTTATGGTAGTGGCGGCCTTCGCCTCCACTTGCAGTGCATTGGTCAGTAACTTGATCGGGGCCGGACGGGAAGATCAGGTAAGACCTACCATCAACCGTCATGTGCGTCTGGCCTTCATGATCGTGTTGCCTATGGTGGGATGTTTCGCTCTTTTTCCGCGTGTGATATTGGGGGAATATACGAATATTCCGGATTTGATTACGGCTGCCGTACCTTCTTTGTGGGTCTATTGCACTACGACGCTGTTGATGACGCCGGGCAATATTTATTTTTCTTCCGTTTCGGGTACGGGCAATACGCGTATGGCTTTTATAATGGAATGCGTATCGTTGGCTGGGTATACCTTATATATATACGTCATCATTCAGCATCTTCGTTTTGCGGTGGCTTGGTGTTGGACGTCAGAGTACGTATACTGGGTTTGCATCCTGCTTTTTTGTTTATCTTACATCAAGCGGGGGCATTGGAAATCGAATAGGATCTGAAAAATCCGCATCGTCAGACTTCTGTGCGGAAGTACGGACGGTGCGGAGCTTATCGGGATTTCTGTCGGGTTCGTGTCAGAGGATAGATGCGTTTATTTCTTGTTTTCTATGCGGGCATAGGTGGTGACTTGGTTGTTGTGCTCCAGATTCAGCACTTTGTCGTCTATGTCGAGAATTTTGAAAGCCTGTCGGGCCGGTTCGTTTTTCGACATGGTTTTCAGCAAGCCTTTGATCAACTGTTTTTGTTGTTCTGTTACGGATTTGCCGAATTCATAAGTCACGTCCTTCGTGTCGTTGGTGATATAGAGACTGTCTCCGTCTATCGTCCACGTGCCAGGGTATTTGATTTTACAGTCCATTGTTCCGGCCACAGCCGTATTCATGAATTTATGATTTTCGCTAAATTCAAATGTTTGTCCCGGTAAGGCCGGATGCTCATACTTTCCGATGATCTGGCCTTCCATCTTATTCTTGCAGCCTGTGAGGGAGACGGCTGTCATCGTGGTCAAGAGGACCATAAAACAGAGTTTCTTCATATTGCTTGTTATCTTTTTTATAGTTATTATTAATCATGGGTTTATTCAGCTTCCAAAGATATGGATTAATCAGGGCACTGACGAACAAAAGATGATTTTTTTATAGTTTCGGTTCGTATAAAAAAGGAGAGCGGCGGCCTGTATTGTTCGGCCGGCCGCTCTTTGGTCAGCATCACAC
>JAJPYK010000085.1 GCA_021205005.1 Paraprevotella sp.
GTATAGAGCACCCGGCTTTTCCAGTAGAGCGTGCCTTCGACGAAGAGACGATAATTCCCTGCCGGAACGGCATTCCCTCGGCTGTCCGTGCCGTCCCACGTGTAGGCGAGAGGACCGTTTTGAGGGGTGGTTCCCGTCACGGCATCCACTTGTGAAGCGTCCATATTGCTCGGGCGAGCCTTTTCGACCCATAACGGGAGAGCATCCTCCCGATAGCTGTATCCTCCCCTTGCGGTAAAAGATGTGGCATAAAGAGTGCGCACCAATTCTCCTTTTTCGTTTTCTATCCAGATGGCGTATTGGCTGGAGGCTATCCCGCCGCGTTTGAAGTCGAAAGCCACCGTGACGCGCTTTCCGTTGTTGCTTCGGGTTTCGTCGGCTTGTTTTTCCCGGGCCTGGGACAGGGAACAGGAAAGTGCACTTCCCATACAGAGTAGCCACAGGAACCCTCCTGACAGATTCTTTTTCATAGGCTTTTCTCTTTTATGGCTTTTATTCTGATCCTCACATAGTCCACGAACCAACTTCCGTCGTGCCACAGGGAGTTGCGCAGTTGTTGTTCGGCATCGCGGAGGATGTCTTCTTCCGTGGCTTCGTCCACTCCCCGGAACGGGACCTTGTCGAACATCCGTATCCATTCTCTCAGGCCGCGGTCGCCGTTGGAACAGCGGGTGGGACGGTCGAACAGGATGGCGTAAGTCACTTTAAAACCCGCCTGTTCCATCCATGGCGTGTATTCGCCGATGGACGGGAAGTAGAAAGGGGTGTCGTATGACCTTCCTCGTTTTTCAAATGCCCGTCGCAGGGCGGCGTGCACGCTGCCGGCGCATCCCCTGCCTCCGAACTCGCATACAAACTGGCCTTGCGGTTTCAGTGCACGGTTGATCCGTTGCAGCAACCGAGGTTGCCGGTCGGCATCGATCCAATGTATCATGGCATTGGAGAATAGTGCGTCAGCCGGTGTGTCGACCTGTAAATCCAGTGCATCCTGACGGATGAAAGTCAGTTCCGGATGTGCCTTTCGGGCCTCTTCCAACATGTCGGCCGAAGCGTCGATGCATATGGCTTGTACTCCCATGTCGGCCAATCGACGGGTCAATGCCCCGTTGCCGCATCCCAAGTCGATGACGGTATCGCCCGGGTGTACGTCGAGAAGTTTCAATACGTCTTCTCCGTACCGGTGGACAAACGTGAAATCGCGGGAGTATTCTTGTGCGTTCCAATCTTTGTTCATTTCCTTATGTAATTGAATATGAAGTGTAGAAGAGTTTATACATAGAGCTGGGAGCTCAGTTCGGGCCGTTCGTCCTGATGCCAATAAGGGTAAGGCTTTTCCGTACGACTGGCCTCATCGAGACGTTTGATCTGCTCGGCGGTGAGGCTCCATCCTACGGCTCCCAGATTCTGCCGGAGTTGTTCTTCGGAGCTGGCGCCGATGATGAGACTGCATATCGTGGGGCGTTGCAGCAGCCAGTTCAGGGCGACTTGCGCTACGGTTTTTCCGGTTTCGGCAGCGATTTCCTCCAATACGTCCACAATGTCATACAGACGGTCGTAAGAGACGACATTGTCCCTGACCGGTGCGCCGCCGCGGCCCACCCGGCTGTCTTGCGGGACGGGATTGTGGCGGTGGTAGCGTCCGGCCAGCCGTCCGGCCGCCAGCGGGCTCCACACCGTAGTGCCTACATTCTGGTCGACGCCCAGAGGCCTCAGTTCCCACTCGAAGTCACGGTTCAACAGGGAATAATACACTTGGTGGGCTACGTAACGGTTCCAACCTCTGCGTTCGGATACGGAGAGCGATTTCATCAGATGCCATCCCGAGAAATTGGAGCATCCGATGTAGCGCACCTTGCCGCTCGTCACTAAGTCGTCCAATGCACGCAAGGTTTCTTCCACCGGCGTGTTACGGTCAAAACCGTGGATGTAGTAAAGGTCGATGTGGTCGGTGCCGAGTCGGCGCAGGCTGGCTTCGCAGGCTTCTATGAGATGAAAACGCGATGAGCCTTCCTGATTCCGGTCGTCGCCCATGGGAAAGGTGACTTTAGTTGAGATAAGCAGGCGGTTGCGCTTGCCGTCGATAGCCTTGCCCAAGATTTCTTCGGACTGTCCGCGTGAGTAGATGTCGGCGGTGTCGAACATGTTCAGTCCGGCATCCAGGCACATGTCTACCATACGTGTGGCTTCTTCCACTCCGGCATGTCCCCAGTTCTCGAATCCGTGAGACCCTCCGAATGTGCCGGTTCCTAATGTCAGGGCGGGGACAAATAAGCCAGACCCGTTTAATTTACGATATTCCATAATGATATGATGTTGAGATTAAACCAATAACATGATGACAGAAAGACAAGTTACAGCCGTGGTGAAACGGCGAAATCCTTTTTCGGGCATATGTCTGATCCAGACGATGCCCAGCAGACCTCCGGCCAGGACGAACGGAATCGTACAGACATCAAGCATCAACGAAGACATGCTGATGTTGTTCCACGCCCATACCTGTACGGGGATCTTGAGGTAATTGATGACCAGGAAGAACCAGGCGTTGGTGCCAACGAAACTGTATTTGGGCATCTTGACCGACAACAGATAAATGGCCATCACCGGTCCGGCGGCATTGCCTATCATGGTGGTAAAACCGCCAGCCAAACCGAATAAAGGACCATACCACCATCGGGATGACCATCTGTTTTCTTTCCCTTTCCGGTCGGACCATAACATGGCTCCCAGCACGACTAAAAGACATACCCCCATCAGGTGCTTGAACTCCGTCGGCGGTATGAGCCTGTCGACGCCTAATGCCACTGCAAATCCTGCTAGTGCAGCCGGAAGCAGTTTCAGTATATATTTCCACTCGGCTCTGCGGCGATAGTAGATTACAGCGATCAGATCGGCTATGCACAGGATGGGTAGAATGAAACCCGTCGAAGGTTTGGCGCCGAAGAGTATGACCGTGAGCGGTACGGCCAGTATGCTGATTCCCTGTATGCCCGTTTTAGACAGGCCTATCAGAAATGCGGCCGAAAAAAGTAGCCCCCAGTCCCAAGGGGAGTGTATCCATGTCGAAAAATCTATCATAATTTATACCCTTCTTATAAAATCGTACATTGCAAACATGCCTGTGTTCTTGCGGATCCGTTTCACATGGTTTTCAATGTCAAATGTTTGACACTGCAAAGTTACGGGGAAAATCAACGATGTCGTTCTAATATATTTGCGAAATATTCATGTATCTTTGCCCGTGCGGATCAAAAAGACGGTAAATGGCGGTATTGGAAAGAAAAATCATTCACGACAGGATAACCCTATGCAGCCATATCCTGTATCCGAGATTCGTGTTGCCGAGGCATAAACATCCGGAGTATGAAATCATGCTGTTTACGCAAGGAAGCGGCAAGCAGTTCGTAGGCGAGGGGATGGCCGATTTTAAAGAAGGGGATATAGCTCTGATCGGGAGCAACGTGCCTCATCTGCATCTGTGCCATGCCAAACTGCATCCGGACGAAGGCTGTGAACCGAGTGCGGGAGAGGCTTTGCAGTTTTTGCCCTCTGTCTTTCCGAGGAACATGGAACAGCTTCCCGACTATGAGCATATTTACTCTTTGTTGCAACGCAGTCAATACGGGTTGCGCTTTTATGATCTCACCTTGTATGCCCGGCTTCGGGACGCTTTCCGGGACATGGACGGGCGACAGAATACCGAACGGCTCATCGGTTTGATGCAAATTCTGGAGGAATTGTATCGGTGCGGACAGGTGCAGTTGCTTTCTTCCACCGCTTACAGCCGTTCCAATCTCAGGGAGGAGATGAACGAACCTGTAAATAAGGTATATGCCTACCTTTTCAATCATTTCAAGGACAAGGTGACTTTGCCAGAAGTGGCCGATTATGTGAGACTGAATCCGGCATCGCTCTGCCGGTATTTCAAACAGCGTACCGACAAAAGCATATTTCAATGCCTGGCGGAGATCCGGATAGAACATGCCTGCAAACTTTTGGCCTACTCCAATCTCAGCGTTTCGCAAATCGCTTATGAGTCGGGATACAACCATGTACCTTATTTTATTAAGCAGTTTGAGGAACAAACTCGAAGAACTCCGAAAATGTATCGCATGGAATTGAATAAAATATGAGTAAACATGAGAACGGCGGCCTGTTCTGCATATTTTATCGTTTGACGGGAGACAAAAAGACGGGATGTGCCCCATGCGATGCAATTGGGATGATAGATTAAAACGAAAATGCCTTTTCCGCTACGGATTGAAAGTTATTTTTCGGGAAATACTGCCTATTCCTTATATGCGGCATCACTTTTATACTCAAACGTTTGCCTAATATAGGAAAATAGGTTAAATTTGCAGAATAAAAAAGATAAAGTATAAAAACGCTATAAAGATGAAACATAAATTGCGCAGTGCGCAAAGCACAGAAGGCCGCCGTATGGCAGGTGCCCGCGCATTGTGGGTGGCCAACGGGATGAAACGTGAACAGTTCGGGAAACCTATCGTGGCGATCGTCAACTCTTTCACTCAGTTTGTGCCCGGCCATACTCATTTGCACGATATCGGTCAGATGGTGAAAGCCGAAATAGAAAAGCTGGGTTGTTATGCCGCAGAGTTCAATACGATTGCCATCGACGACGGCATTGCCATGGGGCATGACGGCATGCTCTATTCCCTTCCTTCACGGGACATTATAGCCGACAGTGTGGAATATATGGTGAACGCGCATAAAGCCGACGCCATGATCTGTATTTCCAATTGCGACAAAATTACGCCCGGAATGTTGATGGCCAGCATGAGGCTGAACATTCCTACGGTTTTTGTGTCGGGTGGCCCGATGGAGGCGCACAAGATCAATGGCGAGAACGCCGATCTGATTACGGCCATGATCAAGGCGGCCGATACGTCGGTGTCGGACGAGGATATTGAAAAGATAGAGAACTGTGCCTGCCCCGGCTGCGGAAGTTGTTCGGGAATGTTCACGGCTAATTCCATGAACAGTCTGACTGAAGCCATCGGCTTGTCGCTTCCCGGAAACGGGACGGTTCTGGCCACACATACGAATCGCGTGCAACTGTTTAAGGACGCTGCGAAACTTGTGGTGGAGAACGCTTTTAAATACTACGAAGACGGAGATGAAAGCGTATTGCCCCGGAGTATAGCCACGCGTCGGGCTTTTCTGAATGCCATGACGTTGGATATTGCTATGGGCGGTTCGTCGAATACCGTGCTTCACTTGCTGGCTGTAGCCAATGAGGCCGGTGTGGACTTCAAGATGTCCGATATTGACGCCTTGAGCCGTAAGGTGCCCTGTCTGTGCAAGCTGGCGCCGAATACCCAGAAGTATTCCATTCAGGAATGTAACCGTGCCGGCGGTATCCTTAATATATTAGGTGAATTGGATAAGGCGGGATTATTGGATACTTCTTGTCGGCGGGTGAACGGCCGGACGTTGGCCGAAGATATAGCGAAATATAATATCTTGTCCGAGACGGTGGATGCTGAGGCTAAACGTATTTACAGCAGCGCTCCGGGCGGGGTGTTCAGCAATCATATGGGGTCGCAGAGCAAGATGTACGATTCGCTCGATACCGATCGGTCGAATGGATGTATTCGCGATGTGGCCCATGCGTATAGCAAGGACGGCGGTCTGGCCGTATTGTTTGGCAATATCGCTCAGGACGGTTGCGTGGTCAAAACGGCCGGAGTCGACGAGAGCATCTGGCATTTCGTGGGACCGGCCAAGGTGTTCGATTCCCAAGAAGATGCCTGTGAGGCCATCTTGAACGGTAAGGTGGTCAGCGGAGATGTCGTTGTCATTACGCATGAAGGACCGAAAGGAGGTCCCGGAATGCAGGAAATGCTTTATCCGACATCTTATTTGAAGAGTCGTCATTTAGGTAAAGAGTGCGCGTTGATTACCGACGGACGCTTTTCCGGAGGTACTTCCGGTCTGAGCCTCGGGCATATATCTCCCGAGGCTGCCGCCGGAGGCAATATCGGTAAAATCGTGGATGGAGACTTGATCGAGATAGACATCCCTAATCGGAGTATCAACGTGAAACTGACGGAAGCAGAATTGGCGGCTCGTCCGCAACGTCCGATGACACGTCATCGGGTCGTTCCCAAATCGTTGAAGGCCTATGCTTCAATGGTGAGCTCGGCCGATAAAGGAGGCATACGTATAATTGATTAAAAACATAAGACAGATTACATGGCAAAAGAGAAAATTACAGGCGCAGAAGCTTTGATGCGCTCGCTGGAACACGAGGGGGTGACTACTCTTTTCGGTTATCCCGGTGGAGCCATTATGCCGGTATACGACGCCTTGTATCAATATAAGAATAAACTGAATCATATCTTGGTGCGCCATGAACAGGCCGCCACTCATGCGGCACAAGGCTATGCCCGTGTCTCCGGACGTGTGGGAGTTTGCTTGGTGACCAGCGGACCGGGAGCTACGAATACGATTACCGGTATTGCCGATGCCATGATGGACAGTACGCCCATTGTCGTGATTGCAGGGCAGGTCGGTACGGCCATGTTAGGTTCCGACGCTTTTCAGGAGTGCGATTTAGTGGGCATAACCCAGCCCATCAGTAAGTGGGCTTACCAAATCCGTCGTCCGGAAGACATTGCGTGGGCCGTGAGTCGGGCGTTTTACATCGCTAAAAGCGGTCGTCCCGGGCCGGTCGTGTTGGATTTTGCCAAGAACGCACAGCAGGGATTGGTGGATTATGAACCGCAGGATATCGATTTCATCCGCAGCTATGTGCCCGTACCGGAGCCTGAAGTCGAGGCCATACGTCAGGCTGCCGATTTGATTAATCACGCTCAAAGACCTTTCATCCTGGTGGGACAAGGTGTGGAGCTTGGAGGGGCGCAGGCAGAGGTGAGAGAACTGATAGAGCGTGCCGACATACCGGCCGGTTGCACGTTGCTGGGATTATCAGCCTTGCCTTCCGATCATCCGCTAAACATGGGCATGTTGGGCATGCACGGAAGTCTGGCCAACAGTGTGAAGACGCAAGAGTGTGATGTACTGATTGCCGTAGGCATGCGTTTTGACGACCGCATTACCGGTAAATTAAGTACTTATGCCCAGCAGGCCAAGAAAATACATTTTGAAATAGATCCGAGCGAGATCAACAAGAATGTGGCGGTAGATGTGGCCGTATTGGGGGATTGCAAACAAACTTTATCTGAGGTGTTGGCACTTGTCACCCCTCATCGCCATAGAGATTGGGTGGATAGTTTCAAACCGCATTTCGAAGAAGAGAAAACGGTCGTAATCGAACCGGAGATTCATCCCGCAGAGGGTCCGATTAAGATGGGAGAAGTCGTACGCATGGTGACGGAAATGACCGATAACAAAGCCATCTTGGTTACCGACGTAGGGCAGAACCAAATGATGGCAGCACGTTACTTTAAGTTCTCGGAAAACCGCAGTATTGTTACCTCCGGCTGGATGGGAACGATGGGATTCGGCCTTCCGGCAGCTATCGGGGCTACGTTTGGCGCACCCGGTCGCATGGTTTGTCTCTTCCTTGGCGATGGAGGCATCCAGATGACGCTGCAGGAATTAGGTACGATCATGGAACAACACAGTCCGGTGAAAATCATTCTGCTCAACAACAACTATCTGGGCAATGTACGCCAATGGCAGGAAATGTTTTTCGGAAAGAGATATTCTTTCACACCGATGATGAATCCCGACTATAATATGATAGCTTCGGCCTACGGTATTCCCAGTCGTACAGTGGTAGAACGTGGGGATTTGGCTTCGGCCATTCAAGAGATGATCGACACCGAAGGCCCATATTTGCTTCAGGTGGCTGTCATTGAAGAAGGGCGTGTGCTGCCGATGTGCTGTCCGGGTAATGATGTGGATGATATGATATTGGATTATTAAGAGGAGAAGTTTTAGATGGAAAAGGAAAAAGTTTTCTATACGTTGATCGTTTTCTCCGAGAATTTTGCCGGACTCTTGAATCAAGTCACGGCTGTGTTTACCCGTAGGCAAGTGAATATAGAGAGTCTGAACGTGTCAGCCTCCAGTATAAAGGGAGTACATAAGTATACCATTACGTGCTGGAGTACGGAAGAACAGATACAGATTATTACCAAACAAATCGAGAAACGCATCGATGTGCTTCAAGCCCATTATTTTACCGATGATGAGATTTTCATTCAGGAAGTGGCGCTGTACAAGCTATCTACATCCAAAGTGCTGGAGAATCCGGATATTTCTTCCGCAGTGCGTCATCACGGTGCAAAGATTGTAGAGGTGAATCCCACTTATACCGTGGTGAGCAAACAAGGACTGACGGACGAAATCATGTCGCTTTATTATGCTTTGAATGAGTATGAATGTGTGCTGCAATATGTACGTTCGGGACGCATCGCCATCACAAAGAGTTGTACGGAGTATCTGGACCAATTCTTGGAAGAACGTCGCCGGGCGTATGCAGAACTGTGTATACAGAATAAATCGAAGGCGGATGAAAGAAAATAAAGTCGGCACATACTCGTTTGCAGTAGAACCGTTTCATGTGGACTTCACTGGAAAGCTTTCTATGGAAGTGCTGGGAAACCAGCTTCTGAACAGTGCGGGAAGGCACGCTGAAGAGCGGGGCTTCGGCATGAAAGAGCTGAACGAAAGCAATTATACATGGGTTTTGTCGCGTTTGGCCATGGATTTGAACGATCTGCAGATGCAGCACGAAGAATATTCCATAGATACATGGGTCGAAAATGTGTATCGTTTGTTCACCGATCGGAACTTTGCCATATATGGGAAAGACGGGAAAGTGTACGGGTATGTGCGCTCCGTGTGGGCCATGATCAATTTGGATACGCGTAAGCCGGCCGATCTGTTGACTTTGTACGGCGGCAGTATCGTGGACTATATAGAAGAAGACAGGGATTGTCCGATGGAAAAGCCGGGACGCATCAAAGTTGGTAGCAGTATGCCTGTGCGCTCTCTGGAGATGTATTACAGCAACATCTACATCAACGGACACGTGAATAGCATGAAGTACGTCGAGCACGTGCTCGATCTTTTTCCTAAAGATTGGCATGCGGAGCATCGCATTTCCCGATTTGAAATGGCTTATATAGCCGAAAGCCACTTCGGAGATACGCTGAGTTTCTTTCGTGAAGAAGGGAAGAACGGCACATTCGATGTCGAAGTGCGCAAGAATGTGGGCGGAGAATATCCGGAAGGAGAGGGGGTTTGCAGAAGTAAGATTAATTTTGCTAACAAATAGGAAATTTCTTCTGAAGGTTTGAAATAATTTTATAACTTTGCAGGTGCATTAATGCGGAATAGAAACTTAATACAAACGCGACAGAGAAAGTCGCATAAAACAGAATAAAAATGGCAGAATTGAATTTTGGTGGTGTCATCGAGACCGTGATGACCCGTGAAGAATTTCCATTGGAGAAAGCTCGTGAATTTCTGAAGAACGAGACAATCGCAGTTTTAGGTTATGGTGTTCAAGGGCCTGGACAGGCTTGCAACTTGCGTGACAACGGTTTCAATGTCATTGTGGGACAGCGTCAGGGCAAGACTTACGAGAAAGCTGTGGCAGACGGATGGGTGCCGGGCGAGACGTTATTCTCTATCGAGGAGGCAGCTCAAAAAGGTACCATTGTGTGCATGTTGCTTTCCGACGCGGCACAGATGCAGTTGTGGCCTACAATCAAACCTTATCTGACTCCGGGCAAGACACTTTATTTCTCACACGGTTTTGCCATTAATTGGAGCGACCGTACGGGAGTGGTGCCGCCTAAGGACATCGACGTAATCATGGTGGCTCCCAAAGGGTCGGGTACTTCTTTGCGTACCATGTTCCTTGAGGGACGCGGTTTGAACTCTTCCTACGCCGTCTATCAGGATGCGAGCGGAAAGGCTTTGGACAAGGTTCTGGCTTTCGGTATCGGCATCGGTTCGGGTTATTTGTTTGAAACGACCTTCAAGCGTGAGGCTACTTCCGATCTGACGGGCGAACGCGGCTCTTTGATGGGGGCCATTCAGGGCTTGCTCCTGGCACAGTATGAAGTGTTGCGTGAGCACGGACACACTCCTTCCGAGGCTTTCAACGAAACGGTGGAAGAGCTTACGCAGTCTTTGATGCCTTTGTTTGCTAAGAATGGTATGGACTGGATGTATGCCAACTGTTCCACTACGGCGCAGCGGGGTGCTTTGGACTGGATGGGTCCGTTCCACGATGCCATCAAGCCGGTGATGGAGAAACTTTATCAGAGTGTAGTGAGCGGTCACGAGGCTCAAGTGTCCATCGATTCCAACTCCAAGCCGGATTATCGCGTGAAGTTGCAGGCTGAATTGAAAGCTTTGCACGACAGCGAGATGTGGCGTACGGCTGAAACCGTTCGTCAGTTGCGTCCGGAAAATAATTAAGCCGAGCTTAGAATAGGACATATATAAGGAAAGACCGATTCGGCAGCCTGCGGGTTGACGAATCGGTCTTTCTTTTTTTGTATCTTATCGGTATGTGGAAAAAAACATACATGCCGATTTTTTTATTTTTTCCTGCGGTCAATGAAAATTTTTTCGGCGCAGAAAATCATTTCGATCTGCGGACGTTGTTTCTCTTTTTTTGCGCAGAAAAAAATCCGATGCTTCCTTTTTCTTCTTAAGAGATTGAAACAGAGTAAGATCGTTCCCTTCTTGCCTTTTGTTCCGGACGAAAGTAGGTATATACGTATTTCTTGACATCCGGCCGGGAATTCCGGATGGCTTGTCAGTCTTTGGTGTCGGGATAAGTCAGTTCGGGATGGCTGCGTTCAAATTCCGAAATGATGAAGGTCTTGATCTGTTGTATCTCGTCGTACAGCAACATGCTTTTCCCTTGTCCCAGAAAGAGGGTGGTCTGCATTGTAACCAATCCGCTCCAACTGAATTTGTATCTCTCTTTTTTCAATCGCCGCACGACAAAGAGAGTCCGGCGGTATGGCCAGTCCGCCGCCTCGGACCAGACAGCGCAGGATGGAAAGCTGGTCGGGCACCACATAATGGGGACCGAAATCCGCTCTTTGTTAAAATTCAATTTCCAAAAGATACTCATGCGGTCACGGCCGGCGGTGTTGTGCCACAACTGCGATTTCATTCAAGTACAGACTTTCTTCTTGTTTTTGATGTCAGATTGCGGAAAGTCCGGCAGGTCGGTTTCCTTTTCCGCTACCAGTATGAATTGCGATAGCCTATGGGGAGTAGACGATGCCGCGGACGGGAATGGCCCGCGTCGTGATGCTCAGGTCCACCGTGCCGTTTTCCAATAAGGCCAGTAGTTTGTCATTGTCTTCGAGGTGCATGGTTCCCGTTTAGAAAGCGGCTTTAAACGTCCGGAACCATTCTAAGTCAGCCTTCATCTATTGGGAAATTTTGGTGAATGCCTGAATTTTGTTGTTTATATTCCATTGGAAAGAACAATATATCTCTGCACTCGAAAAGGTATGAGTTATTTAGGGTCAATAAATAGCTTGATAATATGAAAGAAAAGGCTGAGGGGCCGGATTACTCCGTCCATGTGGGCAGTTGGGGCGGTATGCCGATGAAGATACTGGCTTTCGTCGCTGCTTTGTTGGGAGGTATTTTGCCGTTGACCGGTTACTATATGTGGCTTCGTCGTATGGTGAAAAGAAGCCGGGCGCGCCGTGAATAACGTTTAAGTCCGACGGTCCGGTTCGTACCGGTGGACGAACGTCACCGGAAGGAATGCCGACTTCGGATGATCAATCTCAGGAAAAAAAAATTCAATTTTCTGAGATTGACCTTTTTTCTTCCACAGATTGCGGAACGGAAATAACGGAGGAGGATACGAAAACAGGGCAATCCCCGTTTGCGGGAGGATTGCCCTGTTTTTTTTATACCGGCAGTTTCTGCCGTTCAGTTTATCTCAGGGGTCAGAAGAACAAATAACGGTTGTCTTTCACGTCGGCCTTCTCATACAGCTCGTTGGTGAAACGGCTGATGGCGCGCATGTTGTTGGCTTCCTGTTGTTGTTCTTCTTTTCCGGCATCGTATTTCTCTGCCGACTTGTTCTTTCCGATGACCTGAAGGGCATAAACGGCGGCATTGCCTTTGAACGGACCTGCAAAACGGTTGTTCTGTGTCATGCTGGCTACTGCGCTAACCATCGGTTCGCTTGCTCCGGTCTTCATGACAAAGGCGGGATTGCTGAATGTCACGTGATCTATCGTATCGCTCACAGAGCCTTGCACTTTCATGACGTCGGCTATGCTTTTGACATTGCCCATTTTCTGTTCCAGCATGGCGGCTTTCTTGTCCTTGAGCACTTCCTGCGTGAGATAGTCTTTTACTGATTCCTCGCTGCGGTAGCCCTTCTTGTGTACGCCGGTCAGGATGACGACGAGCATGTGGTCGTTGTCTCCACATTCGTAACGCGGAGATACGCTGCCCACTTTGGTGTCGTCGTTGAATACCCATCTCATGGCTTCGCGCGTGTTGGTGACGCCGCCTACGTAGTGTTCGTTGCTGAACAGGTTTTTGCGTTCCTGAAGGTTGTAACCGTTCTTCAAGGCCTTGGCTTCGATGTCTTTAGGCGACGGATTGGCGGCAATGAAACGGCTGAAATCGTTGTAGGCCTTGGCATAAGTGTCTTTGCTGAATTCGATGGGGCACTTGATGACGGCTACGTCATACTTGTTGATCATGGCACGGCGGTCGGTGACCTGTGCGATGATGCACCCTTGCGTAAAGTCTATCTTCTCTATGCCGTTGACGGGCATATTGGTGACGGTCTTGATATACTTCAGGTTCTCTTCGTCCATTGTGGATCCTTCGTAGCTGCGTGAAGTGATCCATGTCTTTTCGCCTGTCTGATTGAATTTTTTGGCGATGGAGTCAAACACGGCGCCTTGGTTCAAGGCCGTCATGATGCTGTCCGCCGTTTTTTTCACGGCGTTGAGATCTGCGCCGGCCACTTGAATCTGACGGACCTGGATGGAATCGGGGGCAGAGATATTGCCGACCAGCTTGATGATGTTCATGGTGTTGTCTCCGGCGTTAAGATAGGGCGTTTTCATCTGGCCTACGGACATGGAGTCCAATTGGACCGCGATGTCGGTCGGGAAATAATTCTTGCTTACGGGCAGCGGGCTGTAGTTGACGGTAGATCCGCTCTCGCGTACGATCTTGGCCAGATCGCCGCCTTCTGCCAAAGATTTGGCGGTTGCCGCCATGTCCTTGTCCAATGCGGCTTTGTCTGCGGCGCTGGCCTTAACCTGGACGTCGATGAACTGGATGTCACGGCTCTCGGCGTTTTGTTTGAATCTCTCTTTCAGCTCTTCATATTTTGCGGTCAGGTCGCTGGCCTCCACCTTGACGTCTTTGTCGTTGATGGTGGAATACGGTACGGCTGCCATGATGATGTTGCTTTCATTGGTGCGCTCGGCAAAGGCCGCCTTGTTGACCACCTGATCGCTCAGCATGGCCTTGGCCAACAGCGCCTGATACTTTTGTGCCAGACTTTCTTGACGCAGCGTCTTTTCAATGAACATCCAGAATTTGTACAGGCAGCTGTAATACTCGGCATATTCGGCGGGCATTTGGTCGCTTTTGCTCTTCATACCCTCGTAGTCGGTCAGGAACTTTTTCAGCATTTCTGCGTCGAAACGGCCGGTCTCTTGATTCCGGAACGGAGTCTGCATCAAAATGGGATTGGTGCCTTCCGTGATAATGGATTGGATTTCGGCTTCCGTCACGGTGAGTCCCAGCTTTTCGGCTTCGTGTTCGATGAGCTTGTTGTTGACGTAAGTATTCCACACTTGGTCGCGCAGTTGGGTGAGTTGTTCGTCATTCAGTGCGCTGTTTCCGCTGGTGAACTTGACTACTTCCGTATATTCGTCCACTAAATTTTGGAATTCGTGCACGGAGATGCCTTCTCCGTAGATTTCACCGACTTGTTGTTTGCTTTCGTTCGAGGCCGATTGTATGGAACGCATGGCCTCTTCGGCGATGAAGGCGAAAAGGGCCAACCCGATCACGATAACCAGCAGCGGCCCCATGGATCTGATTTTTTGTAATGTTGCCATTGATTTGAATGATTGTTATTTTATAATTTTCTTTGAGCGATTGAAGCGCACGAAGATACAAAAATCTTCGTAGATATGGATGTTCCGTGCATTAATTTTTAGCTATTTGATGATTTTCAGTCGTACCAATTCTATTTTTGTGGTGGTATTTTTGATGATCTTGAATTCAAATTGATTGAATCGGATGATTTCGTTCTGTTTAGGAAAGCTTTGATACTGGTGCAGGATCAGGCCGCTCACCGTGACATATTCTTCGGACTCGGGTAGATTCAGGCCTAAAAGTTTATTGGCCTGCTCTATTTCCAATCGTCCTGACAGGATATATTCGTTTTCTCCTGTTTTCTGCGCCACATAGTGTGTATTGTCGTGTTCGTCTTCTATTTCGCCGAAGATTTCCTCCACCAAGTCTTCCATACTCACCAGTCCGGCAGTTCCTCCGAACTCATCCACCACAACGGCCAGCGATTTCTTTTGTTGCATGAACCTTTTCAGGAGTTTGGAGGCCGACATGGATTCCGGTATTGCCGGGATTTTCTTGATTCTCGAGGTCCAGTCCGTCGGATTGCGGAACATTTCCGAGGAGTGGATGAAACCGACGATGTGGTCGATGTCTTCTTTGTAAACGATGATTTTGGACTTTCCGCTTTCGATGAATCGGTTTTTCAGGTTTTCCATAGAGGATTCTACCTCTACGGCCTTGATTTCCGTGCGCGGAACCATGCAATCGCGTACTTTAGTCTCGGAAAAGGATAAGGCATTTTGGAATATTTTCACTTCGTCCACGACGCCGTTGTCGTTCCGGGTCGGGTCGATGCTGGATTGGATCAAATTATCCAGATCCACTTTGGTAAAGGCCTGTTCCGAGGCTTTTTTGTTGATCTTGCATCCGATCAGTCGCAGTAAGCCGCGAGACAATGCGCTCGTGAATTTGGATATGGGATAGAGCACGACGTAGACGATGAATGCCGGTACGGCGAGGAGCGCAAGAATCCGGTTCGGATCGATTCTGAAAATCGTTTTAGGCAGAAACTCGCCGGTCACCAGTACGATTAGTGTGGAGAGTATGATTTGCAGTACGACCTGCACTCCTTCGGAACACGAAAGGTGTATTTGGGCGAAGATGTAGTGGTTTATCACGTCTGCCATGAGTATACCGTAGATGACCAGCGCGATGTTGTTGCCCACCAGAAGTGTGGAGATAAAGTCGTTGGGACGCGAATAAAATACGGAGAGAATCCTGTACGTCAGGCCTCCGTTGCTTCGGTCCAATTCTATTCGGAGCTTATCGGAAGATACGAATGCTATTTCCATTCCGGAAGAGAACGCGGAGAACAGCAGGGTAATTACGATTTCGATCAGAGTGGTCATCATGGTTGCGTCGGTTTGGTGGGGGCAGCGCGCATTACGCTGTCGTTGGATGCGGGACTTCCGCTGTCTTTGAACGGCGTTTCCGCATTGGCATTGCTGACCGAATATTTGGTCATCTGTTCGTCGGAACGGAAGTTATAGCCTTGCAGGAACTCGTCGGGCTTTCGGATCGTCATGAATTTCGTGGAATACATTTCATGGCGGTCCATATCCCAAAAGAGTTCTTCGCTGGTGAATACCGTACCTTCCTGATTGCGAATGACGACCCGGCCGCGTAATTCCCAAAGTTGTTGGTTGTGGCAATAGGCCGTATCGGACTGTACGAACCAGTCAATGTGAAACGTGGTGTCGAATTTTTCCAATAGCAGTCCTTTCAGGAAGGTCCATCGGGGCGGGTTGGTCGTATTATAGATGTTCCACTCTTCGGCCGTGATTTTATAACGTATGATGCCCGAGTCGGAGATCAGAGTGGAAATGCCGCGCGATTGCATGAAGGGAAATGAGTCCTTGTCGCTGATGGCGGGGGCGTGGTTGGATTTCTCCGGAGCGCATGCCACAGCAAAAACGAGCATAACAGCTCCCCATAAGATGGAGGCTGTTATGTGAGATAGTAGGGCTAAGCCCGAGCCGGAACAGGCTCTGTCTTTGTGCATTATTGGATTTTCCACTTCATGAACCATCTTTCATTGAATGTAATGCCGATGTTGAGCCGCAAATAATTCTCCGTGATCAGGGAGGACGAACTCGGGGCTGTTCTTACCCATTGGAAGGCCACATTGACGATGGAACGGTTACTGATATTATTGGATACGGGGAGGCCGAAGCCGGCGGAAAGGCTAAATTCCCGCGGTCCCTCTAATCCGTTGATTTTGTAGTAGGGCGTGGCAAATGAGGCTCCCAAACGATATTGTACGCGCCGCAGATACTTGTTGCTGTAAGAGTCCGGCTGAAATTCTCCGCCAATGGCAACTTTCGTGCGGCTTTGGTAGTTTTCCGTCGTGCTGACAAACTGGTTATTGATAATCTGGGGTACGCGACTTTCTCCCCATCTCTGCTGTGTGAGGTCCAGACCCACTCTCCATTGTTTTTTATGACTCCAAGCCACGCCGACTCCGAAAGCCGTAGGCAGGTCGAATGCTTTCTTTATCGTGGTTTTCGCCGTGTCTCCATTGGCTACGAAGTTATAATAATGTGCCGGTGAATCGATCGTGTGACCGATAGTGTAGGTCGCACCCAGCGTCAGGACATCATTCTTTTTTATTTTAATGGGATACTGCAATCCGACATCAATCTTATAGGAATATAAGTTGGCTTGGATTTGCCTGCGCAAGCCGTTGCTGGAACTGCTTGCCGTTCCGTCTTCGTAGAATGTCTGAGCGATGTTTTGTTCATAAGTTCCCCACAAGTAACCGAAATTGGCTCCGATCGACAGATTGGCGAAGGGATTCCATCCTAAACCTGCGTAGACCTCATGCAAACCTCCGTCGCCGCTGTAAGTGTTGGTGTAAGTCATGGCGGAACCGCTGTTAAAATGGTCTCCCAGGTATTTGCTTTCTGAGAAGTTGTATCCTATACTGGAGTAGGGGATAAAGCCGAATGAGAAGCCTAACCCCCGGCATAACCGAAAGGCTGCGTTGATGTTGTCCAGGGTGGTATTGTGAGCATTTACGCTATTTCCTCCGCTCTTGAAGTTGGCGTTTTGCAGGCTCAAGCTTACATCGAAAATGAAAGACAGTGAGTCTATGGCGGAATAGGATGCCGGGTTCTGCATGTTGATGCGGTTTCCGTCACGGAATCCGAGTGCTACCCCGCCCATACCTTTGTTGAAACCTTGTGATTGGTCCTTCATGTTACCAAGTCCGAACCGGGAATAGGGGGAGTTGGAACCGTTGGTTTGTGCGGAAGCATATAGTGTGGCCACTGATAGGCATACGCAGAGTATAAGTTTATGACTGCTCATTATTAAACACTAATATTCGATTTAGCCCTCTGGGCACTATGTATTTATCTGCAAAGATGAGATTTTTCATCTTGCTATCAAAGTTAAAAATGTCCCCTCCGGTTAAAAAAACTAAAAGGTCCGGGTATTTATCCTGAAAGTATTTGATATGTCCTTCTATTTCGAACTTCATACCTCGGATTACGCCCGTACGGATGGAGGTTTCCGTGTCGTAGCCTATTTCCGGAAGGGGGCCTTCGCTGTCGATCAGCGGCAACTTGGCTGTAAATGCACGTAAACTTTTGAGGCGCATTTGCAGTCCCGGAGAGATGCATCCGCCCTTGTAATGTCCTTCTTTATTAATGAATTCAAATGTGAGACACGTACCGGCATCCACGATTAAGATATCATGATTCGGATGTTGCGTGTAAGCTCCGACGGCGGCTGCCAGGCGGTCGGTCCCTAAGGTTTCCGGTGTGCGATAATCGTTGAAGATGGGGATCGGCGTATGGGCATTGAGGTGCAATAAAGGAAACTTCAATTTCTTCAATTGGCGTTCCGCTTCTACTGTGATGCCAAAAACCGTTCCGATTATTCCTTGACTGAATCGGTATTTCTTGATAAACTCCGGAAGATGTTCCAGAGTTTCATTGGACGTCTTGATTTCTTCTATCGGGATGTCCCCGTCAAACACGACCAATTTGGCC
>JAJPYK010000227.1 GCA_021205005.1 Paraprevotella sp.
GTCAGGTCCCTTTTTTGTGCCTTCAATCAGACACACTCAAAGAAACAGTATCTCCGTCCGGAATCTCAGACCGACATTTTATATTTCACCCCGATGCCGCCCTGTATAGAGGACGGCATCGGGGTGTTTATTAGATAGGAACCTTACGAGACGCTTCTGTCTCAAAAATGCAGACTGACGTCCACTCCGAACTGCAAAGGATTGCCTCGCTGCCCGATTTTCAGATTGCGGGTAGTGGCAGAGGAAGTGAAAAAGAAAGTATCATAATCCGTATCGGTCAGATTCTTTCCCCAAACATCGATGCGTACCGCTCCGAAATCCACACCGAAATGAGCGTTCAACAAAGCGTAGAACGGTTGATGGAAAGCATTGTCTTCGCTCCAATATATCTTTCCGGCACCGGTTGTATTCACCCCGAAGAAATAACTCTTGATCGGTTTATGCACCACAGGCTGACAAAACTCCAAGCCGGCCGCCATCGTGTGCATCGGGACGAAAGGCACGTAATTGCCGTCATAGTTCACAGCCTCCTGAGCCGTCGCAGCGTCGGCAGCCTGCGCCTCATAACGTTTAAAGACGGAATGGGTGTAACCGTAAGCCGCATGCCAGGTCAACCGGTTGTCCAACCATCCTCCGCGCAGGCTGAGTTCCGCTCCGCAACTTTGTCCCCGACCGGCATTGACCATCACCAGTCCTAGTCCGCTGCTGACGAACTTGGAAATCTGCTGGTCGTATACATCAATATAGAACGCCGTCGCATCCATCTCGAGTTTGCCGTCGAGAAAGATAAAATGTCCCACGACTTCGTAGTTATAACTGTATTCCGGTTTAAATCGTGTCTGCTCGGCACTCCCGGTAAAGGGCTCCTGCGGAATCTGGTTGACAATCATCTGTTTCACGGCTTCAGGCATACGGTCGTAAGCCGGCTTGGCCAGCTCTTCCGCCGTGCGGTCCTTGACGGACTGCATCATCCGGCTTTTCAGATCGCCTTGCGTCAGATCGCTGAACATCTGTATGTTATAGCCTCCGCTCCGGTAGCCTTTGCTCCAACTGACGTATACATTATTCTTGCCGTTGAAATGATATTGCAAGGCCACCTTGGGCAGGCATTGCACATAGTCGTGCGACAAACTGCCCGACATACGGCTGTCGTCCGAAATATCGTTAAGCGTAAGGGGCATCATGGATGAAGAGAGCGTGAGATCGTAGTCCATAGCTCCGCCGTAGTTATAGTCGAGATTCATCTTTTCATATTCTACACGCAGTCCGGCGATAAGGCTCAATCCCTCCAGACCGAACAAGTCGTTGAACGTACTCTGGTGGAAAGCAGCCAGATCGGTGGTCGGAGTATCGAACCCTCCGTCGGTCATATAAGGAGAATTGTGCATGTGAAGCGTAAGCCCCATGCCCATCGGCTTCATGGCTGCATTGGCCTGGTCGAATACCGTATTCATAAAGTCTCCGGAGAGTGATACGGGGCTTTTCGTATACAACGTCTGTCTCATGGCATACACGCCACCGATCCATTCCCAACGATGATTGTCTCTGCTTTTAAAAGTCAGCTCTTCGCTCCAGGAGTTGATACGCTGTTTTTGACTGAGCGTAAAATAGTCCGCATCGGTAAAGTCCTGATCAAGCGTCATGTTATCCTTCAGATGTTGGAAGGCCGTGACAGAAGAGAGGATAAAGCGGGAAGCGGTATATTGGGCATTCAGACTGCTGTTCAACAAACTGCGCCGATAGAATGACGGACGATTATAAATGATATGCCCAATCTGCTGGGGAAGTTCTTCTTCCGCCGGATCAACGGCTCCGAGATAACGGTAAGGATAGCCGCGGTCTTCTCTATAAGAATAATCGGTGGAGAAGTCCAGTTTCCACGCATCTCCGGGCATCCAGATCAGCCGTGCACGTCCGCCTCCGGTCTCGTTTCCTCCCACACTTTCGTGTCGGGTCACATTCTCGAAAAAACCGTCGCTATGCCTGTAAAATCCGCTCAAACCGAGAGCTGTCTTAGAATTGAGCTTTTGATAATGGGAAGCTGTGAGCCGATAGCCGCGATCTTTCACGGAGGTGCTCATACGGATATCCGTACCGTGATAACGGAACGGATTGCGGGTAAACACACGCAAAAGGCCTTCCATCGTGTTGCGTCCATAAAGTGTAGTCTGCGGTCCCCTCAACACATCTATGCGATCCACATCAGACAAATCGATGTCGTAGGCGCTTTTATCCACATAACCCACGTTGTCCACATAAAGTCCGACCGCCGGACTGTTGATGCGTGACCCGATACCGCGGATGTAAGCTGCTGAAGTCAAGCTGCTTCCATAGTCCGGCATATAAAAATTGGGCACATATCCCGAAAGTTCTTTGAGCGACGCGGTATGCTGTTCTTCCAAGTCCGTACGATCGAATAACGACACGGCGGTAGGCAAGTGACGAAGTTTACTGGTTTCTTTGGGTGTAGATACGATGACAACTTCTTCAATGTCTCTCACTTTAGTGCTGTCTTCCGAACTTTCATCGTTAGGAGCGGCATACGCAGACGAGCCTGCTGTCAATAAGACGGTCGCTAAAAATACTTTATTCATCCGTTATAATTTTGTGGATTCTTTGGCCTTTGATTTACGGATGCAAAGATAAAATGAAAGAACGGACAGAACAATCCTAATAAATTAGGATTTTCCCCCTGCTTATAAGATGGGAGTTTTGAACTTTATAGACCGGTTAAATGCGATCGGCTTCAATATATCCGTTCATCACAGCGTAAATAGTCAGTCCCGAAACCGAACGGACATTAAGCTTCTCCATAATGTTCTTGCGATGGGAAATAACAGTCGTCACGCTGATATACAATCGGTGAGCGATTTCCTTGTTCGTCAGTCCGCTCACGATAAGAATGAGCACTTCTACTTCGCGCACGGAAAGCCCGTTGGGGTCTTCCGGCTGTGCGCTCTTCTCCATAGGCGTTTTAAGGTCGGCAGGCAAATGCTGCCCGTGAGCATGCGCGCTCTGTTGCAACTGTAACAAGGAGCGTACCATACCGTCTTCGCTCTGATAAATGTTCAGCGTATGAAAGTGCGCCGTTTGCGGCTTTCCTGCGGATCCGTTGACCAACACAATGGTTTTTTCTCTGCGTTCCACAAAGAAAGTACTATGTTCCAGCAGAATCTGTGCGGAGACAAAGTAATGAAAATACATATCCGGCGAATCTCGGACCAATTGTTCAAAGCTGTTGAAAGTCCGGACGGTAGCTTCCGGCATCATCCGTTCTATGAGTCCCCTCAGTCCCATGCAGGCCAAGGTTTCAGCATCGACAATCGCTATTTCGGGAGACAGTTGCATCATAATAAAGTTCTTTCAAGGAACAAAGTTAACTAAAACTTCCGGCATGAAAAAGAAATAAGGATGTCTCTCACGAGCCATTCTTATCT
>JAJPYK010000162.1 GCA_021205005.1 Paraprevotella sp.
TCTTCTGCCCGATTATCCCTGATACAAGCTGAAGACCCGCTCCGATTGCACTGCCAATACCTATCATAATTGAATTTGTTAAGTTAAAGTTATAATCAGGTTGCTAATTTAAAACATTACTTTTGTCTATAAGTTTTAAGTTGAACTGCACGAACGATGGCATTGGGTAAGAAGACTGGAGGACGTTTGAAAGAGACTCCCAACAAATCCACTTTGTTGGGTAAGGATGCGATTGTCAGCTTGTTGTCGGATTACAGCCATTCCGGCCTTATGGCTTCGGACTTTTCCACACTTGAGCCGAAAGACCGCTTGCTCATTTCAGAGAAACTCATGCAATATGTACTTCCAAAAATGCAATCCACCTCCATTGACATAGCCCGTGAAGAAAAGAACAGGACTATAGAAGATACGCTTATGCAACTCTCAGGAGAGGAGGAATGACCGTTCACAAGAGAGTAACGATAAAAGTACATACTCCCTTGAACGTATTATATTTGCCCAAAATGCAGACTATGGCGGTGAAAAAGACAGAACGTATATTGAGAATGAGTCGGGTACGCCCTTCGGATTCAAAGGAAATGGATAGCGTGGTTTACTCTAAGACACAAGGGGAACGCCGCGCTTTCGACATCCTGATGGATGCCCAGCAATATTGGAACAACATGAACGACTTCCGCAGGGACCGGGAACGCAATAAACGGTATACTTACGGCGATCAATGGAATGATCCTATCACCGTGGGGGACTGTACCATGACGGAAGAAGAGTACATAGCCAGACAAGGAAATGTGCCTTTGAAAAATAATCTTATCCGCAGATTGGTAAGAAGCGTGTTAGGTGTATATCGCAGTCAATCCAAAGAGCCTACCTGTTATGCCCGCGACAGAGATGAGCAGAAGCTCGGGGAAACGATGACCACCATATTGCAATGCAACATGCAATTGAACCGTATGACGGAAGTCTATGCACGGACCATGGAAGAGTTTCTTATCGGAGGGCTCGTCGTACATCGCAAATGGTATGGATGGAGGATGGAAAAGTTGGATTGTTGGACTGACTATGTGAACCCCAATAACTTCTTTATAGACAACAATATGCGGGACTTCCGCGGATGGGACGTATCCCTGATCGGAGAAGTTCATGACGTATCGTTTGAAACACTGTGCAGCCAATTCGCCCATACTCCTGAGGATTACCGTAGATATAAGGAAATCTATTCTTTTGCCCATAACAAGCAATATTTGTCCATGTATGCGGAAAGGTTCGGTTTCAGCCGGCTGGAGAATTACGACTTTCTTTTTACGAGCGATCCCTCTTGTTGCCGCGTCATTGAGGTCTGGCGGAAAGAAAGCAAACCGCGCTACCGCTGCCATGACTATAATAACGGCGACGTGTATAAAATCGAAGTGGAAGACTATCATGAAATGGTAGAGCAAGTGAACAAACAACGTATGGAGCAGGGTATCGATGCCGGAATGCCTGAAGATGAAATTCCGCTGATCGAAGCCACATGGATGATCGATCATTATTGGTATTACTATTTTCTCAGTCCGTTCGGTCATATCCTGCAAGAAGGTGAAACGCCATACGAACACAAAAGCCATCCTTATGTGTTCAAAGCCTATCCGTTCATCGACGGTGAAATACATTCCTTCGTAGCGGACATCATCGATCAACAACGTTACACGAACCGTCTCATCACTCTGTATGATTTCATCATGCGGGCAAGTGCGAAAGGCGCATTGCTTTTCCCGGAAGGTTGTCTCCCCGACGGTTATTCCATGGAAGATATTGCGGATGAATGGAGCCGATTTGACGGGATTGTCATGTATAAACCCAAAAGCGGTGTCGCCCCACCCTAGCAGATTTCCAGTAACAGTACGCAGAGAGGCATCACCGAACTGTTGAATCTCCAATTGAAATTTTTCGAGGAAATATCGGGCGTCAACGGTTCGCTGCAAGGTAAACCCGGCTATTCGGGTCAAAGCGCGGCCTTATATAACCAACAGACCCAGAATGCCACAACGTCGTTGCTCGACATCCTTGAAAGCTTCTCGGGCTTTATCCGGGATGCAGCTATAAAAGATGTCAAAAACATGCAGCAATTCTACGATACTAAACGCATTTTCAATATCGCCGGGAAAAATGCACAGGTGGAGTATGACCCAAAAAAGATACGAGATGTGGATTTCGATCTTTCCATTATAGAAAGTACGACCACACCGGCTTACCGGCATATGGCCAACGAGATGTTGATGCAGTTGTGGCAGGCCGGAGCGATCAGTGTGGAACAACTCCTGGAACAGGGGGATTTCCCGTTTGCTGACGAATTGTTACAATCCATAAAAAGTCAAAAGGAACAATTGGAACAAGGACAAGTTCCTGATTCCCTCCCGCAAAATCTTGTACAACAAGTACAAGGAGGAGCTAACATGCAAAACGTGAATGCGGCACAACAGGTATTGCGACAATAGATTTATGACATAAAAGGAGGGCGTTTGCGCGTCCTCCTCGTTATGTTCTTACCACAAAGCGACCTTTCCACCTATCCCCAAATCAAGGGGGGCAGAATCAAATCCCAAAGCTTTAAAAACTTTACTCATGGTAGGAAGTGTAATTATACATTTACCGCTTTCAAGTTTGGATATCTGTGACTTCTTTACACCGACTTTAGCTCCTAATTCCTCCTGTGTGAGGTCCTGTTTGAGCCTTTCTTCCTTGATAGCCTCACCAATGTAGTAAGCCTGCAAATCTTCTTTGAGACGGGCTTCCATAACATCTCTTTCCGAAGTGCCTTTTTCTCCCCAAACTTCATCTACTACCGCACTTAGCGGGGTTAAGTTCATCTTTGCCATAGCTATTTATTTTTATCGCTAAAGGTTACTCGGCAAAGATAACAAATGGTTTCCATTTAGGCAAACTTTCGCCTCAGTTATCAGTGCTGTCTGACGTTTACATTATACTTTCCCATAGCGGCGGTATTTCGGTTTCTTCCTTGCTTTCCGATCCGCTTCAATCCAGGTAAAAAACCGCATGGCCTTGTCCTTGCGGTCTTTCTCCGCAAGCCGTCCATCTCCATTCCGATAGGGGGTGAAATAAAAGGCTTCATTTACCATATCGCAGACACGGGCATTGCGAGTGATATACCCCTTGTGTTTAAGTTGCCTGAAATTGTATCTGTCCATGACGATCAATTTACCCTCACCTCCGTATGACGGCATTACATAATAGCGTTCGCCGGTTTTACGGTGTGCTTTTTCAGCTTTCAAGATTGCCTCACGTAGTAAGAGGGAGGCTTTTAGACGAATGAAAATGTTCATAGCATGTTTTGTATTTAAAATGCGCAACTATATACTTTATTGTACTAATACTTTTGTATAATTAGGGCTTGCTTTTTTCACACAAAAAATACGCAACTATATAC
>JAJPYK010000218.1 GCA_021205005.1 Paraprevotella sp.
CCGACGATAAACTATGAAAAAAGGTTGTGCCAACGTTTTGACACAACCTCCTTTTAGATTCATTCCGTGCTGTGCGTGTGCGTGGGAAGCGTTGGAAACGGGAGTGTCTCCATATCGGACGGATATGCGCCACGCTTCGTGGGCGAAGAACGGTTACGGCTTCCGGCTGTCTTTCAGCAGGCGTAAGTAATAGATGCCCGGAGTGGGCGTGTGGTCTGAGGCTGCGAATTTCACGGTGATCTCGGACAACGTATTTCCCTGTTCGTCTTTCAGATAGGTTTCGGGAATGAGATACTCCGCGTGGTAGAATCCGGTGAAGTTTTTCGGTTTCATGACGATTTCCTTGAACATCTTGCCATTGATTAAATGGTGTACCGGCGTCCGGCATCGGCACTGTGGTAACGACACATGAGCGAGACGTCACGGCTTACGTTTTGGGTGGAGAGGACGTAACTGAACTCTTTTCCAGGCAGGGCATCCACATAGAATTCTCCGGCGTATGATCCTTTTTCGAATTCGCCTTGCAGGACATGGCCGGCATCACTCTGTTGTTCACCGGTGGTCACGAAGTCCAGCGTGCGGTTTTGCAACTCTTGTGCGGCCTGTTCTTCGGCTGTGACTTCATCTTTCACGGCTGTCCATTCTGCTTGTGTCAGTTGATTCCAGTACACCATGTAGCGGCATTCCTGGAGAGTATAGAACGGTTGCAAGACAAGATCGGCAAAGCGCGGGCTGTTGTATATCCCGGGTTTGAATTTGAAGCGAAGCGACTTTTTATCTACGATTTCTATATTTTTCAATACGTCTTCGCGCTGACCGATGAGCATGGGGGCTGAGGTCAGACTCAGTTGGGCACCTTGTGACGGGGCATGATCCATGCGACCCTCTCCGGCAAACTGACCGACGAGATTTTCCGTGCCGGTGGATGCGCCCAAGAGTACGGGACCGTAGCGGAAGGCCACATAACGGTCATAGTTCGGACAAGGTCTGATTTCCATTGCCCTCGGCAGGTCCACCTCGATCCGGTCGCCTGATTTCCATGTGCGGTTCAGATAGGCATAACTGCCCGGTGCGGAGGTATCGGAAGAGTATTCCACTCCGTTCACTTTGATTTTGTATGCACCCTTGCACCATTGCGGGTGGCGCACGGCCAAGACATACCGTCCCCCCTGGTCGACGGTGAGTGTGGTCTTTTCTTCATAAGGAAATCCGGTTTGTTGGGTCAGCGCGAAGTTTTTATCTTTCAGACGGCTGGCCACGAAAAGATTGACGAAAAGCGTATCGTTGCCTGGAGAATGCGCATAGACGAATTCACCGTATTTGCTATGGTTCTCCATGCCGGTGCCCACACAACACCACATGCCTTGGTTGACCTGGGAATACACGTGATAGTGTTGCGGACGCAAGCTGGTGAAGTAGACGAAACCTCCCGTGTTCGGGGTTTGGGTGGACAGGTTGTGATTGAGCAGGGCTTGTTCGTAGAAATCGGCGTATTTGGCTTCCTGTTCGTCGGCAAACAGATCTTCCGTGAGTTTCAGCATGTTGTTCGTGTTGCAGCTTTCCGGTCCATCGGGATTGGTGATGTATTCCGAACTGCGCGATGCCGGAAGGAAGTGTTCGCTGACGCTGTTGCCTCCTATGGCGACGGTGCGGTGGTCCACCACTTCCGTCCAGAAGTTGTGGGCCGTCTTGCGATAACTCTGTATGGACGAGGCGTCGTCCCTGTCGTCTTTCTGTGCGATGCGGGCGAAGCCGATATACTTGGGCACTTGCGTGTTGGCGTGTTTGTTGTCCAGAAACGTGGAATTGACGGTTTGCATGTTCGCCACCATCGTGGCGTGGGAATACCGTTTGGCGGCGGTCAGATACTTCTCGTCTCCCGTCATCTGATAAGCGTCCGCATATACCTCGTTGATGCCGCCATGTTCCGTATCCAATATGTTTTGCAGCGTAGCGTCGTCGAGATGGGCGATGAGGTTGACCCCCCAGTCGCATAGTTTCAGGAAACAAGCTTTTGCTTTCTCATTACCGCCGTAGACCCAGGCATCGCGTAGCCCGGCGTAAATCTTGTGGACGACGTAGAAGGGAACGTTGCCTCGATTTCTGTTATAAGCCGTAAGGTCGCCTTTATACAATCCCGTCCATACCCAATTGTCCGGCAGCCCGCCGATGTATCCGTAAAGTCCTTCGGTGTTGTGGTCGAACGCCCGTTGGCATTCGTCCATCCGATCCACCATGTAATCCATGCGTTCTTTTAATTGGGCCCGTGTATCTTCGTCTTTCGAGGCGGCATAAGCCAGAGCCAGTGCCGACAAATAGTGTCCGCCGATATGTCCGTCGAGCCGGAAGTTGCCCGAGCCCCAGTTGGGGAAGTTGGGGTGCAGTTTTTCCCATTCCGTAAAACCGGCCTGACGGAAGTAAGGCGTGAGCAGACGGTCCGTGTCGTATTCCAACAGGACTTTGTCGTTCAGTTCCATGGCCTGTTTGAAAATGCCTTCGTTCAGGCTGACTTCTTGTAGGTCGAAGAGGCGGGGGTAGAGTTTGCTTTGTCCTTGCATGGCGGTCGGAATGCAGCAGAAGCATGCTCCGATCAGCGTCGCGGTGAGTGGGTTGTGTTTCATGTTTTCTGAGTTTAATGCTGTAACGGTTTTCTCCTTTATGGATCAATATCGGGCAAAGGTATCGTTTCCGTACGATTTATCCGGGGAAGTAAATCCCAACGAGGGGGGATAAATGTCTTTTGAGCCGAATTTCCCCCTTTTATGACGGAAAAGTCCCCCTTTCAGGCCGCGGCGGAGAGGCGCGGCACAAGCCCGGGTGTCGTCTTCCGCAGATTGATTTTTTTTCTCCGCAGATTGAGAAATCAATCTCCGCAGATTGAAAAATCGTTCGGCGCAGAAAAAAAACGGGGCTTCGGATGGGAAAATCTTTCTTTCGTATCAGGCGTTTCGATTCCTTTCCCGATTGCTTCGGAATGGCTGTTTTTTTATTTATATTTGTGGCCGTAAACTTCATCGATGATGAAAAGCGTCTTTCTCCTTTTACTTTTAGGACTGTGTGCACACGTGTGGAGTGCGCGGAAGGAACCGGCCGTAGAATATATGGAGATTCCCGGATTGAAAAGTTTGCCCGTGAATGCCATTCACCGTATCTTTCAGGACAGCGAGGGCTATATGTGGTACGGTACGGTGGACGGACTTTGTCGGGACGACGGCTATCAGGTCGAGGTATTCCGTTCCGATTTCCATCATCCGGGGCGTTTGGCTAACAATCTGATCGAATGAATCGCCGAGGACCGACAAGGACGCATCTGGTTCGGCACGGACAAGGGCGCGTATCGTCTGGACAAAAGGAACTATGCCGTACAGGCTGTGGATACTCGGGATTTGGCGGGCTGCCGTGTCCGCCTGATCGCTACCACGAGGGAAGGGAGCATCTGGATTTCAACCGAAGGCACATTGTTCCGGTTCGGGACGGACGGTCGTCTTCTGCGGCGTTATCTCACCCGAAACGGGAAACAACCCACTTCGATCTCCGGCTTTTGCGAAGGGCGTAACGGGGAGGTGGTCATGGCCTTTGCCGGCGGACGTGTGTATCGGTGGGATACGAAGAAAGACGTTTTGCAGGCTTTTCCTTGCGCCATGAGGCATGCCAATCCCGGTGCGATCGTGCAAGACCGCACACAGGATTATTATTGGATGGGGACGTGGGGCGACGGCATTGTGCGTTTCGATCCCCATGCCGCCCCCGATTCCATGTGGGTTTATCAGGAACGCCTTTCCGACGTACCGGGAGAGAACCGTGTGATTTATCTGGCTCAGGATGCGGTCTCTCATCGGATATGGGCCACGACCTCCGTAGGCTTGTCCGTTTTCGATGTGACGGACGGTCGGCCGGCAGTGTCCGGGACAGGTTGCGGACTTGCGTCTTCTTCCGTGATGCTGAACGACATTATTTGCGATCGGAACGGTAATCTGTGGGTGTCGGCTTTCGACACGCCCAGTTTTATTTTGCATTTTCAGGATGATGCTCCGGAAGTGTTTGCTTTACCGTCTTTGCATCGGGAAACGCCTTATCGTCCCGCGGTGATGACGCTATGCGATAGCGGCGACGGCATTCTGTGGTTTTTTCAGGAGCGTACGGGTGTGTTCCTCTACGATCTGAAGACGGGAAAAACGGTTTCTCATCATGATTTAGCCTCTACACGACGTTTGCCTCTGCCTTGGGTGAAAGTGATGGCAGAGAGTCGTGATCCTCGTTCCGTGTGGCTGTCTCCCGAATTTGCCTTGTCGGTTTATCGGCTGAAGCGCGACGGGATGCGAATCGGGTTGCAGGACGAAATCGACTTGTCAGCCTATCCGGCCCATCAGGCGGTCACAACCCTGCTCGAAAGTGACGACGGACAACTGTTGTACATTGGGACACTAAAGGGTATCTTGGTCTATGACCTGAAGCGGAAACGGGTGGTACGTGACACAGATTGGGGACATGTGACCCAAATGATCTCGTCGCCGGACGGGACGATTTGGGCGGCTACTTACAACCGTGGACTTTATGCACTTTCGCCTCAGGAACGTACATCCCGTTATCCCCTTCGTCAAGCCTTGTCGTGTTTGGCCCGCACGTCCGACGGACTGTTATGGTTGGGAAGCGATGAAGGCGATTCGCTGTCTTTCGATCCTCACGGCAGGACTTTGCGGAATTATGATCGGATCTGTCATTTGAACGGTGATATGGTGAACCGCGTGGCCTCTGACGAGTTCAATCATATCTGGATCGGGACGAATCAAAAGGTGATTGAATTCAATCCGCGTAACGGTTCGTTCCGTACTTACTCCACTTCGGACGGCTCTTTTCGTCTGTGGAGGTTCATTCCCACCTCCTTTTGTTGGGGAAAGGACGGCCGTCTTTATTTCGGTGGCATTCCCGGTATCTGTCGCTTTACGCCTTCCAATGCGCTGGACCGTGAGGCCGCTCCCGCCCGTACGGTCATTACTGACATTCGCGTGAACGGGCGTTCCCTCTTTTTCGACGATGCGACGTCCGTTTCTTCCGATAAAGAGGTGTGTCTCGGGCCTTCCGACCGTCAGTTGGTCATCAGCTTCTCTTCCCTGAACCCGCGGCTGGCCCATAAGATCCGTTATGCCTATCGGATGAAGGGCATCCACGAGGGGTGGCAGTATACTGAGGAGGGACAGCATACGGCGGTTTACAGTCATCTGCCCAAAGGGTAATATGTGTTTGAGGTGAAGGCTACGGACGACAACGGGCAGTGGAGCCGTTTGGTTACGACACTCCGTGTGGAACGCTGTCCGGCTTTTTACGAGACGTGGTGGGTCATTCTCGTTTATCTTCTCCTTGGTTTGTCGGGAATAGGCTACGGTGTCCGCTGTTACGTCAGACGGATGAAGAGGAAAGACGAAGAGTTGTGGGCCGACAGTGCGGAACTGGTCAGGATGAAGAATTACTTGGATCAGACCGCACCGGACAATGAAGACACGGCAGGACTGGATCGGCTTTTGGCCGAGAAAGCCGTGAGAATCGTGGAAGCCCATTTGTCGGAACCGGATTTCGACGTATCGAAACTGGCTGCGGAAATGAATATGTCGAACTCCACCCTGACTCGTAAGCTCAAGGCTATTACCGGAGACACGCCTCTGGACTTTATCCGTCATATCAAAATGAAGCATGCCCGTTGCATGTTGGCCGATCGGAGACGTAATGTGGCCGAAGTGGCGGCTGCATTGGGCTATCCGATCGCAAATACTTTACGTCCTGTTTCAAGAAGGAGTTCGGCATGACACCCAGCGAGTGCCAAAAGGCCCGTCCGGACGAGAATTAACGTTTTCCTTTGGCGTGTTTGAGTGTATAAGTAACCGTTTGTCCGGCTTTTACTTTGACTTTGTCTGTCCAGTCCAGGAACGCGTTGTCGCCTAAGGGACGGGAGGCTTCTTCTGCGCCTTCTGCAAAAAGAGTGACTACGGCATCGTATTTCGTGGGATTTTTTATGCGTATGAGGGTTTTCTCCTTGTCATTTCGGACGAGAGAGGCCTCCACTTGATCGAATACATAGATGGAACCACGGTCGGTACGTACATAGATGCCCGGAATTTCAAGGGCCATCAATGCACCGTTGGTTTCATTCCACCCGGTTTCCCAGCCGTCGGCACGTGATCCTCTGCGATCGGCGTCGCAGTAAGTGAGCCGCTCCGTGATCTTTCCGTTGGGTTGTATTCCTTCGGCATGTGCGTGTATGACATCCCGCAAGAGTTCGGCGTAGAGCGTATCGCCGGTCGTCCGGTAGAGTTTGAACAGCGCGTCGCCCGATTGCGTGCAGAATCCCGGTGCCCCATGTTTGTTTTGCGTGCTGGCCCATACGGAACCTGTCAGGTTTGCTCCTAATTGTTCCAGCGGAGTGTACGGCGGGAGACGATAGTCTAATGATACGGTCCATGTGGCACATAAGTGGGCGACGTCTCGGGCCTGATTCAAGTAGCGGCCTTCTCCGGTCAGTTCATACAGTGTCATCAACGAGGTGGTCAGGGCAATGGCTGTCTCGGAATCCGAATTTTGCAGGATGTCGCCGCAACCTCCCGAAGTGAACCCGCAGAGGGCAAACTGATCATAGAGCTCACGGGCGGCCTGACGGGCCACTTCGAGATATTCCGGACAATGGAAATAAGCGGAGGCCAGGGCGAGACCGCCTACGGCCATCGCACCTCCTGTAGTGCGGTATACGGCTACTTCTCCGGTTTCCACATGCAGGTAATTGCCCCAGGTCCTGTTGTTTTTCCATGTGCGGACAAAAGCATCGGCCCGTCGGCGTACTTCTTTTTCCAAATCCGGTCGGATGAGGTCTGCGCGGTGCATGCGTTCAAGTAGGTTGAACTGTTTCACCATCCAGTAAAGTACGTTGCCGTTGCGGCGGGTCAGGCCGATACCGGGTACGACTGCGGCGGCATCGCGGTTAAGTACCGTACCGTCCGGTTGCAGAATGTCGTAATAGTAACCGCTTTTCCCTTTTGCACGCGGCAGGGCGAAGTCGAATGTGCGTGCTACCCGACGGAGATGTTCCTGATCGCCGAGAGCCAGCATGGGGTAAGTATCGATGAGTTCTCCTATCCAGCCGTAAGACATCCAGTCGGCACTTTCGGGCCGGTAAAATTCCACGCTGTCCTTTTGGAAATAGCGCAGGTCGATATCCCGGTCCATGATGTTCAGCACTTCGCTCATCGGAATCAAATTGCGTGGAGCCCTGCCGGTGATATGACGCTTTCGGTCTTGCATGAAATGGGCCAGCAGTTGGGGTACGTCGCGGCAGGGATATGACAGTCTCGTGATGCGTAAAGTGACTTCATCGCCCGGATGCACTTCCATGCCGCGGTCCGGACTTTTGCTGAAGCCGATGAATTCAGGTTTCTTTTCTCGTACGCCCGGTGCGCTGATGACGAACGTGGCCACGTTGCGGTCGGGCGATTCTTCGACATTAAGTCCATAGTCTGTCACCGAGTCATTACGCTCGATGCCTTGGTCGGTCAGTAAAAGTATACCTTCGTTTGCCTTGCGGTCTAAAAAGGCGATGGCAGGTGTGGCCGCATTGCATACGCTGACTTCTATGCGGGAGGGACTGCCGAAGTCTGGGGAAAGTTGCGGGATAGGGTTGGACGTCAATGCCAAGTCCGGCCGGTCGTAGTCCGAAGGATCCAGTCCTGTGGCGTAATTCCGGTTGACTATGCGTTGCCGGTTTCCATTGTATACCGCGGCCGGAATCATGACGTAGTCATCGCTGCTCCATCGGTATCGGTCGAAGGCTACGGCCACGCCGGCTTCCGACAGGTCTTTCAATGCCTTGAAGCGGAAGACGTAAAGAATGCCGCCGGGTACGGTACTTTGTGTGACAGAGGTACTCCAAACAGAGGACGTATCCGTCAACAGGGTACAGCTTTTCAGGTGTTCTTCTTCGTAACGGCAGTCCAAAAGGCGGATCTCCTGTTTTTCATCGAGGGGATTCGGAAGCCATTTTTGGGCTTGCAAGCATAAAGGGCAGAGCAATGCGCAACAGCCCGTTCGGAATCTGTATTTCATACGGAGCGTGTCAAGTATAAAGGTTCATAGTATTCTTAATGATGCAAACTTATGGTTTTATCGGTTCATGGCAAAGGTTTTTAAATATTATTCAGGCTTTTGGGAAATGGGAGTGCTTTTCTTCTAAAAAAACATACGAAAAATCCCCGCTTCGGTTCTTCTCTATGAAAAATACGAAGCGGGGAATAAGTTTATGGATGATTGGGGATCACGCCCATTTTTCGATCCGCGCCATGGCTGCCTCACAGTCTTTACGCTGCCCGAAAGCCGTGAGACGGAGGTAGCCTTCGCCGCTGGGGCCGAATTCCACACCGGGTGTACCTACTACGTTCACTTCATAGAGCAACTGGTCGAAGAATCGCCATGAGTCGATGCCGTCGGGAGTCTTCATCCAGATATAAGGTGCATTCACGCCGCCATAGACCTTGAATCCGGCCGCCGACAAGCCTTCGCGCATGATGCGTGCGTTCTCCATATAATAGTCTATCGTGGCTTTCACTTGCGCCTTTCCTTCGGGAGTATAAATGGCCTCGGCACCGCGTTGGGTAATGTAACTGGTCCCGTTGAATTTGGTACACTGACGCCGGTTCCACAGTCTGTTGAGCGGGACGCGTTCATCACTGTCCAACGTGGCGGCCGTCAGTTCTTTCGGTACGACGGTATAGCCGCAGCGTACGCCGGTAAATCCGGCTGTCTTGGAAAAACTTCGGAACTCGATGGCGCAGCGTTTGGCACCCTTGATTTCGTAGATGGAATGCGGGACGTTGTCTTCGCGTATGTAGGCTTCGTAGGCCGCATCGAAGAGGATTACCGTATCATTGGCCAGGGCATAATAGACCCACTTCTTCAATTCGCTTTTAGTCAGTGTCGTCCCTGTGGGGTTATTGGGATAACACAAATAAATGAGGTCTACTCGGCGGTCGGGCAACTGGGGAATGAAATTATTTTCTGCGGTACAAGGCAGATAAGTCACATCGCTCCATTTTCCGTCCGGCCCTAAATCGCCGGCTCTTCCGCACATGACATTGCTGTCGATGTATACCGGATAGATGGGATCCGTGACGCCCATGCTGTTGTCCCAGCGCAGGATCTCGCCGATATAGCCCGTGTCGCTTTTGGCCCCGTCGTTGATGAAGATTTCCGAAGGGCTGAGGGCGATGCCGCGCGGAGTGAAATCATTCTTCAGTATGGCTTCGATCAGAAAGTCGTAGCCCTGTTCCGGACCATATCCATGGAACGTTTCTGCATGTGACATCTCGTCTACCGCACGGTGCATGGCCTCAATGCAGGCGGGAGCGAGCGGACGAGTGACGTCTCCGATACCCAGACGGATTAGATTAGTTCCCGGATGGGTGACTTTGAAAGTATTGACTTTCTTGGCTATATCCGAGAAGAGGTAACTTCCCGGCAGTTTGAGAAAATGTTCGTTTACTAATGCCATAATTATATTAGGTGTTTGAGATTGCTGTGTCGATAATGCCGTCGAAGACTTTCGTGGCAGGGCCTGTCATATAGATGTGTCCGTCTTCTGCATTCCATTCGATGGTGAGAGTTCCGCCGTCCATAAGGATGTCCGACTTCCGTCCGCATCGTTCCGTAAAAGCAGCTGCGGTGGCCGTGGCACAAGCCCCCGTCCCGCAAGCCTGAGTGATGCCGGAACCGCGTTCCCATACACGCATCCTAATGCGTCCTTCTGCCAGAATCTGTGCGAATTCTACATTGACACGGTCGGGAAAGAGCGGGTGGTGCTCCAGGATAGGACCGATGGCGGGCAAGTCTATTTGCCGGATGTCATCGGTAAAAATCACCAAATGAGGATTTCCCATGTTGACGGCTATTCCCTTTCGGAACGGATAATCCGTCCCTAAATCCACCGCATGGATATCGGTCGGCAGGCCCATATCCACAGTGACGGCGTCTACGATGCCGCCATTCAGGTGCAAATGTAGCACTTTAATTCCGGAAAGCGTGTCTAAAGCAATCTCTGTTTTACGTGTCAGTCCGTATTCATACAAATATTTGCCGATGCAGCGGCTGGCGTTACCGCACATCAAGGCTTCCGATCCGTCGGCATTGAAGATGCGCATGCTGAAGTCTCCCTTTTCGGACGGTCCTATCAATACCAGTCCGTCGCTGCCGATGCCGGTGTGAGGTTTGCTCCACGCTACGGCAAGTTCTTCCGGATTACCGATGGGGTATTTCAGGGTGTTCACGTAAATGTAGTCATTGCCGGCCCCGTGCATTTTAGTAAATTCTATTTTCATATGAATCCTTTTAGTCCTTAATATGCGTCTTCGTGTACGCCGCTTACTGCCCGTCCGCTCGGATCGTTCCGTCCGCGGAAAGACGCATCCCAAGCCAATGCTTCGGCCGTGGAGCAGGCTACGCTCGGTACGCTGGGCACACTGCGGGCCGCACTCTCGCTCGGGAAATATTCCTCGAAGATGCTGCGGTAGTAATACTCCTCTTTATTCATGGGCGGATGGATGGGGAACCGTTCGGCGGCATGTGCCATTTGTTTGTCGGTCACGGCCTTGGAGGTGATGTCTTTCAGCGTGTCGATCCAACTGTATCCCACACCGTCGCTGAATTGTTCTTTTTGTCTCCATGCCACCTTCTCGGGTAACATATCGGCAAAGGCATCCCGCACGATTTTCTTTTCTATGGTTTTGCCCGGGCACATCTTGACTTTAGGGTTGAGCTGCATGGCTACGTCGAGGAATTCCTTATCCAGAAACTGTACGCGTCCTTCCACTCCCCATGCCGACAATGCCTTGTTGGCGCGCAGGCAGTCATAGAGATACAATTTAGAAAGCTTGCGTACGGTTTCCTCATGAAAGGCTTTGGCGTCAGGGGCTTTATGGAAATATAGGTAACCGCCGAAGACTTCGTCGGCTCCTTCCCCGCTTAATACCATTTTAATACCCATGCTTTTAATGACACGTGCCAGGAGATACATCGGAGTGGAGGCGCGTACCGTGGTGACGTCATAAGTTTCTATGTAGTAAATCACATCGCGTACGGCATCGAGACCTTCTTGAATGGTGTAATGGATTTCATGATGTACCGTACCGATATAGTCGGCCACCTCCTTTGCTTTGGCTAAGTCGGGCGCGCCTTTTAAGCCTATGGCGAAACTGTGGAGCTGAGGCCACCATGCACTCTTTTGTCCGTCGGTTTCAATACGTCGGGACGCGAACTTTTTGGCTACAGCCGAAATGACGGAGCTGTCCAAGCCGCCGGATAAAAGAACTCCGTAGGGGACATCGCTCATCAGCTGGCGTCGTACGGTTGCTTCCAAGGCGTCGTGTACGGCTTTCACTTGTACGGAATAGGCATCTTCCGTGCCTACGACCGTCGTTTGGTTGTCGGCCTGTGCCGTATAGTTGTTTTTTACGTATTCGTATTCCGTCCATTTCCGGTTGTACCAACGGGTCATTTTGCCTTCCTTGCTCCAGTAGTAATGTCCGGGCAGGAACGGTTCATATTCGTCGCAGAAACCTTCGAGCGCTTTCAGTTCGCTGGCGCAATACAGAAGGCCGTCTTTGTCGTGCCCGATGTAAAGAGGGATGACCCCGATCGGGTCGCGAGCGATTAGGAAATCGTCCTTTTCTTCATCGTAGAGGGCAAAGGCGAAGATGCCGTTCAGGTCTTCCAGAAAATGGATGCCCTTGTTTCGGTATAACGCTAAGATGACTTCGCAGTCGCTGCCGGTCTGGAACTCATATCGTCCGGCGTACTGTTCGCGTATGGCCCGATGGTTGTAGATTTCCCCGTTGACGGCCAGAATTTGTTTTTTGTCCGGTGAGAACAGAGGTTGTCCGCCGCTCTGCGGATCCACGATGGACAGTCGTTCGTGGCACAATATGGCCGATGTTCCGCAATATATTCCACTCCAGTCTGGTCCGCGATGGCGAATCTTTTTGGACATGGCAAGTGCCTTATTGCGCAATTCAGGCGTTTGTCGTCTGATGTTGAATAGAGCTGTTATTCCACACATGGCGTTGATTCTTTTGTCAGATAGTTATGAATGTCGGCCGCAGCTTTCCGTCCGCCGGCTATGCAGCGTACGACTAAGCTGGCTCCCGTTGCGGCGTCGCCCGCCACAAATACGTTTTCCGGGAAATGAGGCTGTTCTGGTTTGAGAAATCCCATGGCCAGCAATACTAAATCCGCCTTGAGAGTTTCTTTCTTGCCCGTAAGTTTCATTATGGGGCGTCCTCCTTCGGGATTGGGATGCCATTCCACTTCCTCCACTTCCACGCCGCAGACCCGTCCGTCTTTTGTTCCTATAAATTTGTTGGACGTCAGACACCAGCGACGTGTGCATCCCTCTTCATGGCTTGAGCTGGTCTTCAACACCACTGGCCATTGCGGCCACGGTGTAGCCGGGTTGTTACCCACGGGAGGTTGCGGCATGATTTCGATTTGTGTGCCGCTGGCTGCACCGTGACGGTTGCTCGTGCCGATGCAGTCACTTCCGGTATCTCCTCCGCCGATGACCAATACATGTTTGCCTTTTGCATAGATACGCTCTTCCTTGCTGAACGTCTGTCCGGCCAATACACGGTTTTGTTGCGCCAGCATTTCCATGGCGAAATGGATGCCTTTCAGTTCGCGTCCGGGAATCTTCAGGTCACGGGCCTGCGGAGTTCCGGTGCAGATGCAATAGGCATCAAAGCCTTCCGGCAAGTGATTGACGTCGATAGCCGTATTGGGTTTGAACGTAATGCCTTCTTCTTCCATCAGAGCAACGCGACGATCTATGATGGCTTTGTTCAGTTTGAAGTTAGGTATACCGAAGCGCAGCAGTCCACCAATGTATTCGTCTTTCTCAAAGACCGTAACTTCATAGCCTTTATGGTTGAGCTGATTGGCCGCAGCCAGTCCGGACGGTCCTGAACCGATGACCGCTACTTTCTTGCCGTTACGCGGATAAATCTCCGGTCGTACATACCCCTCATGGAAAGCTGTCTCTGCGATGGCACATTCATCCTCGCGGATGGTGACCGGAGCATCCATGGTCAGTTTCAGTACACAACTTTTTTCACAGAGTGCGGGGCAAATACGGCCCGTAAACTCCGGGAAGTCGTTGGTCAGGTTAAGGATCTCATAGGCTTCTTTCCATTTGCCTTTATATAGCGCATCCTGAAATTCCGGGGGACGATTGCCCAACGGACAGGCCCAGTGGCAGAAGGGCACGCCGCAGTCCATGCAACGTGAAGCCTGCAACTTGCGCTCACTGGTGTTCAGCGTTTGTTCTACTTCTCCAAAGTCGTTAATACGGTCGTGTACCGGACGATAACCGGCTTCTTGCCGCGGTATGGTGAGGAATGCTTTTGGATTTCCCATTCTTCTTTATATCAATTGTCGTTATTTGATCCGTTAATAGTCTCGTTGCACATCGGCAATCTTTTGTTGCAGTTTGCGCATTTGCTCTTCTGCCAGTACGCGTTTGTATTCGATCGGAGTGACTTGAATGAATTCATCCACATAGTGGTTCCAGTCGTCCAGCATGGTTCTTGCCAACTGCGATCCCGTGTATAAATAATGTTGCCGGATGAGTTCGTGCAGCTCCTTGCGCGAAGTAGAGTTCTCCAATAAGGACAGTTCCACCATTTCCATATTACAGAAGTAATCGAATGTGCGGTTCTTATCCCATATATAGGCCACGCCTCCGCTCATACCGGCTGCAAAGTTGCGTCCTGTCTCTCCCAGAACGACTACCCGTCCTCCGGTCATGTATTCGCAGCCGTGGTCTCCTGCTCCTTCTATCACGGCAATGGCACCTGAATTGCGTACGGCGAAACGTTCACCTACGCGGCCATTGATGTAGACCTCTCCGCTCGTAGCTCCGTAGAGCAGCGTATTCCCGGCTATGGTCTTCTTTTCGGCATCGAAGTTGGAGCGTACGGGCGGATATACGGCGATGTGTCCGCCGCTCAGCCCCTTGCCCAGATAGTCGTTGGCTTCTCCCTCCAGTTTGAAGCTGATGCCGTGGGCCAAGAATGCTCCGAAGCTTTGGCCGGCGGAGCCTTTGAACTTCACTTCGATGGTTTGTGCCGGCAATCCGGCGTCGCCGTACTTTGCCGCTACCACACCCGAGAGCATGGCGCCTACGGAACGGTCGGTGTTGGCGATGGTGTATTCCAACGAGATTTCTTTCTGGTGTTCGATGCCTTCCTGTGCCGACGCGATCATCGCTACGTCTTTCACATGATCTATTTCATGCTTTTGCTCCGTTACGTGATGTATGGCGGCGGTTCCCTCTACCTTGTGCAACAGACGGGAGAAATCGAGCAGTTCGGCTTTCGTTCCCTTTTGTTCAGGCTTTATTTCGATGAGGTCGGTACGGCCGACGATGTCCTCCAGTCGGGTGAATCCCATTTCGGCCAGATATTCGCGTACTTCTTCAGCCAGGAAGCGGAAGTAATTTACCACATATTTATAATGTCCGCGGAAGTGCTCGCGCAGTCTCGGGTCTTGCGTAGCCACGCCTACCGGACACGTATTGGTGTGACACTTGCGCATCATGACGCAACCTAAGACGATGAGCACCGTGGTGCCGAAACCGAATTCCTCAGCTCCGAGCAACGCCATGCTGATGATGTCGCGTCCCGTTTTCAACTGTCCGTCGGTTTGCAGGCGAACCTGTCCGCGCAGACCTTTGAGCACAAGCGTTTGCTGGGTTTCGCTTAATCCGATCTCAGGTGGGATTCCGGCATAACGCATGGATGAGGCGGGGGAAGCTCCCGTACCGCCTTCGGCACCCGAGATGACAATCAGGTCGGCTTTGGCTTTGGCCACACCTGCCGCAATCGTGCCGATGCCGCTTTCCGCTACCAGCTTCACACTGATTTTCGCCTTTGGATTGACGTTTTTCAGGTCGAAGATCAACTGGGCCAAATCCTCGATAGAGTAAATATCGTGGTGGGGCGGAGGAGAGATCAAAGAGATGCCCGGGATGGAGTGTCGCGTTTTGGCTATGATTTCGTTTACCTTGAAACCCGGCAGTTGTCCGCCTTCTCCAGGTTTGGCCCCTTGTGCCACTTTGATTTGTATTTCTTCCGCGTGGACCAGATATTCGGCCGTGACGCCGAAACGTCCTGAAGCTATCTGTTTGGTCTTGCTGCATAAGGAGATCCCGTCGAGAGTTTCGTGGAACCGACTGCTGTCTTCGCCGCCCTCTCCGGTATTGCTTCTCGCTCCGAGCTCATTCATGGCCAAAGCCAAGGCCTCGTGAGCCTCCTTGCTGATTGCTCCGAAAGACATGGCTCCCGTCACGAAATGCTTGACGATATTTTCTACCGGTTCCACTTTGTCGATGGAGATCGGGTTGCGCTTGAAACCGAAAAAGTCGCGCAAGAAGATCGGTGCGTCTTTGCTGTCCGCCAGTCGGGAGAACTCCTTGAACTTCTTGTAGCTTCCCAATCGGGTCGCCAGTTGCAAGGTGGATATGGTTTCCGGGTTCCAGGCATGCTTTTCGCCGTCTTTTCGGAAAGAGTACAAGCCGATATGAGGCAGGAGATCCTCTTTCGCTTCGGACCGGAAGCCCGCATCATGGAATGCGATATAGTCTTTGGCAATTTCCTCCAGGCGTATGCCTCCGATAGTGGACGACGGCGTGCCGAAATACGCCTTGAGCAGTTCTTCGCTTAGTCCGACAGCCTCGAAAATCTTGGCCCCGCGATAGGAGCGGATGGTGCTTATACCCATTTTGCTCATGACTTTGTACAGTCCCTTGCATAAAGCCTTGATATAGTTCTTTTCTGCGGTTTCGTAGTTCATCTGGATTTCGCCTCGTTTCACGATGTCGTCCAAGATGGCAAAAGCCATATAAGGATTGATGGCGCTGGCTCCATAACCCAACAGCAGGGCCGCGTGCATGACTTCACGGATTTCTCCGCTTTCGATGATCAGAGCGGTCTGTACCCGTTTTTGTACGGAGATCAGGTGGTGATGGACGGCGCTTACGGCCAGCAGAGACGGAATGGCGGCGTGTTCCGCATCGACATCCCTGTCGGACAGGATGATATAGTTTACCCCTTCGTCTACGGACGCTTCGGCCTTTTTGCAGAGTTCGGTCAGGGCTTCCTGCAAGGCTGCCTTTCCTCTCCGCACTTCAAACAAGATCGGAAGTTTCACCGTATTGAATTCTTTGTAGCGGATGTTGCACAGAATGTCCAACTGTCTGTTGTTCAGCACCGGATGCGGCAGCCGTACCATTTTACAGTGTGTTTCGCTCGGCAAGAGAATGTGCATGCCTACGGCACCGATATACTCGCTCAACGACATGACCAGTTCTTCACGGATAGGATCTATCGGCGGGTTGGTGACCTGGGCGAATTGCTGACGGAAGTAATTGAAGAGCAATTGAGGCTGGTCGGAAAGGACAGCCAGAGGGGTATCGTTTCCCATCGAGGCCGTAGGTTCGGCTCCGTTGTTACACATCGGGACGATCGTGCGTTCGATGTCTTCACGCGTGAATCCGAAAGTACGCAGCTTCCGGTTATACTCCTTTACCGTATTTTCAACCTTGCGGCCGCTGCGCAGGGCATCCCGGTCGATACGGTTGGTCGACAGCCACTGCCGATAGGGTTTGGCTGCGGCCAACTGTTCTTTCAGCTCGCCGTCGTAATAGATCTTGCCTTCCTGAGTGTCTACCAAGAGAATCTTTCCCGGTTGCAGGCGTCCTTTCTCTTTGATGTCCCCCGGTTCGAAGTTGATGACGCCCGCTTCGCTGGCCACTACCATAATGTCGCTTTTGGTGATGAGGTAGCGTGCCGGGCGCAGTCCGTTACGGTCGAGCATACCGCCGGCGTAACGTCCGTCGCTGAAGAGCAGGGCGGCCGGACCGTCCCACGGCTCCATCAGGATGGAGTGATATTCATAAAAGGCTTTCAAGTCTTCGCTGATCTGGTTCTTGTCGTTGAAAGATTCCGGTACGAGCATGGCCATGGCATGCGGCAGGCTCAGGCCCGACATGACGAAGAACTCCAATACATTGTCCAGAGACGCGCTGTCGCTCATGTGGGGCTGGATAATCGGACGTATCTGCCGTATGTCGCCCAGGGTCGGAGTGGACAGCACGCTTTCACGGGCTTCCATCCATGCGCGGTTGCCCCGTATGGTATTGATCTCCCCGTTGTGGGCCAACAGGCGGAACGGTTGGGCCAGGCTCCATGTCGGAAAGGTGTTGGTGCTGAAACGGGAATGTACGACGGCCAGTCCGCTCGTGAAATAAGGCTGCGTCAGATCGGGGAAGTATTCGCGCACTTGTACCGAGGAGAGCATACCTTTATATACAATGTTCTTGCTGGAGAGCGAAACGATATAGAAATCTTTGTGCGAGATGCGCTTTTCGATCTTTTTTCGGATGATAAACAACGTGCGCTCCAAGTTTTCCACATCGGTGGCTCCGGTGATGAATATTTGTTTGATGTCCGGTTCCGTGGCTTGTGCGGATATGCCTAAAATAGACGAGTTGACCGGCACGTTGCGCAGGTGCATCAGATTCAGTCCTTCACGTTCGATTTCTTCGAGCAAGATGCTGAGCATGCGAGACTGTTCCTGTTCGTCTTTGGGAAGGAATACCAGTCCCGTGCCGTATTTTCCTTTTTCCGGCACCGGAATACCTTGCAACAGGATGAACTCATGGGGGATCTGGACCATGATACCGGCTCCGTCGCCGGTCTTGTTGTCAGCGCCTTCGGCCCCGCGATGTTTCATGTTTTCCAATACTTTGAGTGCTGAATCGACCAGTTCATGGGATTTGTTGCAGTGAATGTCTACGATCATACCTACTCCGCACGCATCGTGTTCATGAGACGCCTCATATAAGCCTTCCGTCCGCTCAGGACCGTTTTGCCCGTGAAGCTCATGTTCTCTGATAAAAAGATTCTCTTTCATTTA
>JAJPYK010000080.1 GCA_021205005.1 Paraprevotella sp.
GGTCTATATCGCTTGTGTTATTTCGGGGGCTATTCAACATATTGCCGGCATGAAAGAGAGCGGAATCATTATTTCTATCAACAGTGATCCTAATGCCCCGATCAATGCTGTGGCCGATTATGTCATTCAGGGTACGGTGGAAGAAGTTGTGCCTAAGTTGATCACGTATTATAAAAAGAACAGTAAATAACATGGCTAATTATTATTCAGATATACCGGAACTCAAGTTTCACTTGGAGAATCCGATGATGAAGCGCATTGTGGAATTGAAAGAGCGCGGATTCAGAGATAAAGATGAGTTTGACTATGCACCGGTGGATTATGCCGACGCGATGGATTCCTATGATAAGGTATTGGATATCGTGGGGGATATTACGGCAAACGTAATCGCTCCGAATGCAGAAGGCGTGGATGCCGAAGGGCCGCATTGCCATGACGGTCGTGTGGACTATGCGAGCGGTACGGTGGAGAATCTTGACGCTATGGTGAAGGCCGGAATGAATGGTATGACGATGCCGCGTAAGTATCACGGTCTCAACTATCCGATTACGCCGTACACGATGTGTGCCGAAATAGTCGCTGCGGCCGATGCCGGATTCGGAAACATCTGGTCTTTGCAGGATTGCATCGAGACATTGTATGAGTTCGGTGACGAGGACCAGCATAACCGTTTCATTCCCCGTATCTGTGCAGGCGAAACCATGTCGATGGATTTGACGGAACCGGATGCGGGATCTGATTTGCAAAGCGTCATGCTGAAAGCCACTTTCGACGAGGAGAACAATTGCTGGAGGTTGAATGGGGTGAAGCGTTTCATCACAAACGGAGATGCCGACATTCATTTGGTATTGGCCCGTTCGGAAGAAGGTACAAAGGATGGACGCGGTCTGTCCATGTTCATCTATGACAAGCGCGACGGAGGTGTAGATGTACGCCGTATCGAGAACAAGATGGGAATCCACGGTTCGCCCACTTGCGAGCTGGTCTATAAGAATGCCAAGGCGGAACTTTGCGGAAGCCGTAAGTTAGGATTGATCAAATATGTCATGGCCTTGATGAACGGGGCCCGTCTGGGGATTGCCGCACAGTCGGTCGGACTGAGCCAGGCTGCTTATAACGAGGCGTTAGCTTATGCCAAGGATCGCAGACAATTCGGCAAGGAGATCATTCATTTTCCGGCCGTATACGATATGTTGGCCACGATGAAAGCGAAGTTGGATGCCGGGCGCGCCTTACTTTACCAGACGTCTCGCTATGTGGATATATACAAGGCGTTGGATGATATAGCGCGTGAACGTAAACTCACGCCGGAGGAACGGACGGAACAAAAGAAATATGCGAAGTTGGCCGATAGTTTCACTCCCTTGGCCAAGGGAATGAATTCGGAGTATGCCAACCAGAACGCTTATGACTGTATACAAGTCCATGGCGGGTCGGGCTTTATGCTGGAGTATGCTTGTCAGCGCATTTATCGAGACGCCCGTATCACTTCTATCTATGAGGGTACGACACAATTGCAGACCGTGGCTGCCATCCGTTACGTGACCAACGGTTCTTATATCGCCACGATTCGAGAGTTCGAGACGCAGACCGTATTGCCCGAGTACGAAGGTTACATGACTCGCATCAAGGAAATGGCCAATAAGTTCGATGCCTGCACCAATGCCGTGAAAGAAATGAACAATCAGGAACTGCACGATTTCGTTGCCCGTCGTCTGATGGAGATGGCAGCCGATGTCATCATGTGCCATTTGTTGATGCAGGATGCTACGCACCGTCCCGATTTATTCGTCAAGAGTTTGAATGTTTACGTAAACTATGCAGAAGCCGAAGTGGAAAAGCACTTTAACTTCATACGGAAGTTTACGCCCGATGAGTTGGGTAACTATCGTCAGTCCGCTGCCGAGGTTACAGAGGCATAACTTATTCATACGTATAAAAGGATAGATGTATTTGGCCTGTGAGGGGCTGAGTACATCTCTTTTCGTTTTGTCCGGAGTGCATGCATTTTGTGGCTTTCTGTCGCAATATCGCCATCGTGCATCATTTCAGAGATGAAGAACCGAAGAGGAAAAGGAAGTTGCCAATAAGATCTTTCTCAGCAGATATTCCTAAGTGTCTGGGCTGATTCCAAGCATTTTTTTTCCTGATTTTATGAGGTTATTCCATCGCTTTTGTTTAACTTTACACGACCAATTCATTATTTAAAATCAATTTACCATGAAGAAGGATTTTCTTTTTGCCGTGGGCTTGTTTTTCACCGCATGCGGCATGCAGGCGCAAAACGTACGTCACGGTTATCCCTTTACTCCGGTGCCTTTTACTTCAGTCAAAGTAAACGGTGGTTTTTGGGGGCAACGGTTGGAAGCGAGCCGTGAAGTGACGATACCTTTGGCTTTCAGCAAATGCGAAGAGACCGGACGTTATGAAAATTTCGTAAAGGCTGCCCATCCCTGCGAAACGTATAAAGTGGGAGGTTTCCCGTTCGACGATACTGACGTGTATAAGACAATAGAAGGGGCAAGCTACCTTTTGCAAACTTATCCCGACCCCAAGCTGGAAACCTATATCGACAGTGTGCTGACGATCGTGGCGGCAGCGCAAGAACCGGACGGCTATCTTTATACCAGCCGGACCATGAATCCCAAGCATCCGCATGAGTGGGCCGGCAGCAAACGATGGGAGAAGGTAGAGGAATTGAGCCATGAGTTTTATAATCTGGGACACATGATAGAAGGAGCAATCGCCCATTACCAGGCTACGGGAAAGCGTAATTTTTGGGATGTGGCCATTCGCTATGCCGATTGCGTCTGCCGCGAGATCGGACCGGGAGAGGGGCAACTGGTCCGCGTGCCCGGTCATCAGATTGCCGAAATGGCTTTGGCTAAACTCTATATCGTGACGGGAGACAAAAAGTATCTCGATGAGGCTAAATTCTTCCTCGACCAACGCGGCCATACTTCCCGACGCGATGCGTACAGCCAAGCCCATAAACCCGTGGTAGAACAGGACGAGGCGGTGGGACACGCCGTGCGTGCCACTTACATGTATTCCGGCATGGCCGACGTGGCCGCATTGACCGGTGACACGGCCTATGTGCATGCCATCGACCGGATTTGGGACAACATCGTGAGCAAGAAATACTATATTACGGGCGGAATCGGGGCGACTGCAAACGGGGAAGCCTTCGGCGCGAATTACGAATTGCCCAATATGTCGGCCTATTGCGAGACTTGTGCGGCTATCGGCAACGTGTATGTCAATTACCGTTTGTTTCTGTTGCATGGGGAGTCCAAATACTATGACGTATTGGAACGCACGTTATACAACGGCGTGATTTCGGGCGGCTCGCTGGCCGGATGAAGTTTCTTCTATCCCAACCCGTTGGAGAGCCGGGGACAACATCAACGTCAGCCG
>JAJPYK010000088.1 GCA_021205005.1 Paraprevotella sp.
CATATACACGGAGAACCCCCCAAAGTGACCTTTACGTCAAGTGGCTTTAATATAGTATATAATTATGATGAAAATCATTATTCCACAACACAGAATACATACGATGCTTACGGCAATGCTTTCTCGGCAAAGATAAATTACACTTTATGGCTGCCCAAAAAACAAATTCTATTTCGACAATATCCTGCATATAGACGAAACGGACGACTGCAAAATCTACACAAGCCTGTCAAACGACGGCAATTTCTACGGCAATATGCTGACTGTCACCTGGGCTCAAAAGATGTTCAACGACAAATTGGATGCAACCCCCTCTTCGTACGCCACTATGGACAGCCGCCTTGCACATCTGCCGAATGTGACAAGGCGGCTGTCTTTTTCATAAACTCTGCGGTTCATTCACCTCTTTTCATTTTTTCTACGTATCTTTGCATCCTGAAATTTGGTTTTATGGCAGAGAATAACTCCATACTGAGTAAATTAGAAGGCTTGGTAAGCCGCTACGAAGAAGTAGGAACCTTGATTACAGACCCGAACGTCATCAACGATCAGAAACGCTATGTGAAGCTGACCAAAGAATACAAGGATTTGAGCGACATCATGAAGGCCCGGAAAGAATATCTGGCCTGTCTGCAAAACTTGCAAGATGCCAAGGAGATGCTGACCACAGAAAGTGATCCGGAAATCAAGGAAATGGCACGCGAAGAATTATCGGCGGCCGAAAAAAAACGGCCGGAAATAGAAGAACGCATCAAACTGCTCCTTGTACCGGCCGATCCTGAAGACGACAAGAATGTCATCATGGAAATCCGAGGCGGGACAGGAGGCTACGAAGCGGCCCTGTTTGCCGGCGACCTGTTCCGAATGTATACCAAATATTGTGAACTTAAAGGATGGAAGGTTTCCGTATCCAGCTTCAACGAAGGAGCGGCCGGGGGCTTCAAGGAAATCATATTCAGCGTGACGGGAGAGAAAGTGTACGGCACCTTGAAATATGAATCCGGCGTACACCGCGTGCAGCGCGTACCGGCGACAGAAACACAAGGACGCGTGCATACTTCCGCCGCCACCGTGGCCGTGCTGTCCGAAGCTCAGGAATTCGATGTGGAAATCAACGAGGGAGAAATCAAGTGGAATACGTTCCGGTCCAGCGGGGCAGGCGGACAGAACGTGAACAAGGTGGAATCCGGTGTACGTGCCCGCTACCTGTGGAAGAATCCCAATACCGGTGAAAATGAAGAAATCCTCATCGAATGTACGGAAACCCGCGACCAGCCCAAAAACAAGGAAAGAGCCTTGGCCCGTCTGCGTACGTTCATCTATGACAAAGAACACCAGAAATATATCGACGACATAGCCCACCGGCGCAAAACGATGGTGTCCACGGGCGACCGCTCGGCCAAAATCCGTACGTACAACTACCCGCAAAGCCGCATCACCGACCACCGTATAGGGTACAATATGCAAAACTTACCTTCGTTTATGGACGGCAACATACAAGATTGCATCGATCAGTTGACTGTGGCTGAAAATGCCGAACGTATGAAAGAAAGCGAACTTTAACCGATCGGAGGCATGAAAAAGTTCTTCGTCCGGCAAATTATGGCAAGAAGCTTTGAGCAATGCCTGAAACGCTTCCCGATAACGATGGGTTTCATCGCCTTGCTTTCTGTCTTTTTACTGGTGTTATGCTGGGGAAAGGATGAATGGTTTACCGAACGACAAACGTTCACCGTTAACTACTATCTGACGGTGGGCAGTCTGCTTTCGCTCACCCTCCAACTGTGGGGAGAGGAGGTGAAACGCAAACGTATCCTATATATTGTCCATACACTGTGTCACGCTCTCTTGCTCATAGACACCATTTATTTATACCGCCTGCCCGAAGGAATTTCTTTAGAGATCGCATTGGCTCACGCCGCCGCCCTGACAGCTTTAGGATTAAGTGTCCTTACGCTTCCTTTTTTCCGTGAGAAAAACGATGTGGCTTCATGGTATTTCACTTTGCAACTGGCCACACATGCAGCCACTTCATGGGCGATCGGCGGCATCATGTGCGGCGGAATTGCCTTGCTGACCGCTTCTTTTTCAAGCTTGTTCGGCATGGAAATCAAAGGCAATTATTACAGTACGTGGCTCATTGTCTTCTGTCTGACACTTCCGTCATACCTGTTTTTGGGCCAGATTCCTTCGGGCGAGGCCAAACATGACCCGAACGGATACACGTCTGCATTTCTCCGCAAAGTGATCCGTTACTTGTTTCTCCCGCTTTTGGGATGTTACTTGCTGGTGCTCTATATCTATACTGTTAAAATACTCATCCAAGGGCAGTTGCCGAACGGTTGGGTATCTTGGTTGGTTACGGCACTGACAGCCGGCTGCATCGGGGTGGAATTCAGCCTGTACCCCTCCCTGCAACGACAGGACTGCCCCACTTTTGAACGCCGCGTGGCACGCTGGCTTCCCGTCACCATCCTGCCGCTATTGATGCTAATGACGTTCGGTATTGCCAGACGTTTCAACGATTACGGGCTCACGCTCAACCGTCTGTATTTGTTGACACTCAACATTTGGTTCTACATCGTCTGCATCGGTTTGTTCGCCCTGCGTGCCAGACGCATCCAATGGATAGCCGTTTCCTTTGCTGTCATTTTCCTGCTGACGTCCGTATTCCCAGTGAACTATACCGACATCACCCGGCGTTATCTGCTGCGGTCCATGTCCGCACAAATCCAGACATCGTATCAGGGCCGACTACCCATGAGAAAAGATGTTTATTTGGACTGGCTGTCCTCACTTCCGCAGGATGAAGCCTTGCTGGCCAACAGCCGTCTCAAAATGTTGAGCAACACATTCGACGCCCACGAAACCAATCGCTGGGTCAATCCGTCCGTAAATTTCCGGGAAGCAGAAAACTATATAGAAGGACACACCAAGGTGCCCTCCGCACGGAACCGGAATAGCACGGAAAACAATAGCGCCCGAGATACTTATGTCTACTTCCATTCCACAGCACGCCCAGCCATCAAAATGGATCTGAAAAACGGGTACGCAAGCCTGATTGCCTATGACAAACAGAACGTATCCGTCTCTTGCAAGAAATGGAAAGAGGATATTCTGCCTCTCGAACTGACCTCCAACGAAAGGACGACCGACACCATTTTCCTCAAACCGTCCGACCTGCTCAAATGGAGCACGCTGGAGTCCCTTCCTCCGCAAAAAATCATCAACAGACGTAACGGTAACCTTTTCATTCTCACGGAATTCTTTTTGTCTGGGAATATAAACGATCCCAAACTGAGCCTAACTTATTCCGGTTATTACTTCATTAAAAAAGAAACAGATTAAAATACACACAAAATGAACAAACAACAACTTTTTGAAAATATCAAACGGAAAGAATCTTTCCTC
>JAJPYK010000222.1 GCA_021205005.1 Paraprevotella sp.
CGTTCGCAGAAATATTTTCATCAATTCTTTGAGGAAAAAGAACTGTTTGGTTGGGTATGTAAGGACGAAAATGTAACTTTGCCATAACGAAAATTCTTATGCCTAAAGGTACGAAAACTTTGGGTAATAACAAAGCCCGGGCTTGAGAAAGTCTGGGCTTTGCGCATAAAAGAGGTTGTGCCAACGTTTTGACACAACCTCTTTATGATTTACGGAGTTGGCCCGTCATGCCGTACATATCGTTTGCGCCTCCGCCGGATAAGTGTCGGATTTGATATTTCCGTAGTCGATTTCCCGTTCTTTCTCCGTCCTTTTTCGTACCTTTGTCTCATGTTATTACCGTATTTGAATCCGGAAGGGATAGAAGCCGGACTAGACGAGGCCGGTCGAGGATGTCTGGCCGGAGCCGTTTATGCCGCAGCAGTGATCCTGCCGAAAGACTACCGCAACGAAATGCTCAACGACTCCAAACAGTTGAGCGAAAAGAAACGCGACCTGCTGCGCGTACAGATCGAACGCGATGCGTTGGATTGGGCCGTGGGCGTTGTCTCGCCGCAGGAAATCGACGAAATCAACATTCTTAACGCCTCTTTTCTGGCTATGCATCGGGCACTCGATCAGTTGAGACTCCGTCCGGACAGGTTGTTGGTGGACGGTAACCGTTTCAAACGTTACCGTGACCTGCCGCACACCACCATTGTGAAAGGGGAAGGAAAGTATATGAGCATAGCCGCCGCTTCCATTCTGGCCAAAACGCACCGCGACGAATATATGCTTCGCCTGCACGAGGAATATCCTCGGTACCATTGGGATTCAAACAAGGGCTATCCGTCCAAGGCACACCGCGAAGCGATCCGGCTGTATGGCGTAACCCCTTATCATCGCATGACTTATAATCTTCTGGGCGACGGACAGATGGAACTCTTTCCTCCGGAAGATTGGAAAGGACGGTGACAGGTTCACCTACGTCATGACAGATGACGCTAAACTTCCGTTCTCTTCTCTCAACAAGAAAACATTGACGTTTCTATCCGTCCTCCTCCGTTCAGGAATTGAAGGCTGCTTTCTTCTTGTCGTGCCATAACCTGTACAGATAATAAATTCCATGCAGGAAGGCAAACACGCAAGAAAGTATGAGTAAGCTCTTGTCGGCGTCCCATCCTATCGTCTGTTGCTGCCATAGGCCGGTGATGATGCTCAGTAGCGAAAGCACCAGTCCGGTGACATTCATTGTCGTCATGCCTTTTCGGTAGGGACCGCTTTCCAGATGACTGTGCTTGACGCCATATAGAGAATACACATCCAGTCCCACCAGCATCCACAAGACCAAACGGATCCAAGTGTCGGCCGGCAAGAAGCACATCATTCCCATACAGACGAGAATGCCTAAGATGGGAACAGCCGGCACAAACGGCGTACGGAATGCCCTCGGAGCATCAGGCATGGTGCGACGGACAATGAGAACCGCAACACAAACCAATGTAAAGGCGAATAACGTACCGATGCTTACCATCTCGCCGGCTACCTTGGCCGGAACGAAAGCAGACAGTAAGCCTACAATGATCATAAACAATACATTGTTATGCACGGGTGTGTGAAACCGCGGATTGATCTTAGAAAAGAACGGCGGAAGCAGACCGTCGCGGCTCATCGTATAGAAGATACGGCTTTGCCCTAACAGCGTCACGAGGATCACTGAGCAATAGCCGAACAATATGGAACATAAAATGGCCTTGTTCAACCAGGGATAGGCTACTACGAGCGTACCGTCCGGACCGGGAACACCCATCTTTGAAATGGCCACCGCCACGGGAGCAATGCCTTCTTGTCCTTGAAACTCCTTATAATTGACCACACCGGTCATAACATTGGCAAAGATAATATACAGGATCGTACAGACCAACAAAGAGCCCAAAATGCCTATGGGCATATTTCTCCGCGGATTATAAGTTTCCTGAGCGGTTGTACTGACTGCATCGAAGCCCAGATAGGCAAAAAACACCACGGCCGCTCCGCGGATGATTCCCGAAAAGCCGTACTCTCCCAATTTTCCCGTATTTGCCGGGATATAAGGTACATAATTGTCTGATTGGATAAACTTCCACCCTAAAATGACGAAGGCGGCTATGACTCCTACTTTCAAGAAAACGATGATGCCGTTTAACAAAGAACTCTGGTGCGTTCCTCGGATCAAGAAAAGGCTCATCAATACGACGATGCCACATGCAGGAATATTGGCTATGCCGCCATCCCAGCCACAAGCCGTCCACATAGGTGGAAGGTGGATGCCCGTACTGTCCAGAAATACTACTAAATATCGGCTCCAACTGATGCTTACGGTTGTAGCTGCTACGGAATACTCCAGCACCAGATCCCAGCCGATAATCCATGCCACGAACTCACCCATCGTGGCGTAAGAATACGTGTATGCGCTCCCCGCCACCGGAATCATGGAGGCGAATTCGGCATAACACAATCCTGCGAAACAGCAGCCGACGGCTGCAATGATGAACGAGAGGATAATAGACGGACCGGCATATTCGGCTGCTACCGTACCGGTAATGGAAAACAATCCGGCTCCGATAATAGCTCCGACTCCCATCGCAATCAGTCCGGCGGGTCCCAATACCCGTTTCAGACTGTGCATATCCTTGCGTCCGGCCTCTTGTTGGAGCGATGTCATGCTTTTTTTTGCAAATAAACTCATAAGGCTTGATTTTTTTAAGGGCATATTGACCGGATAGAAAACAGGCTTACGTCGGCATTGCCTCTGGTATTTTTGCATTGGGTTTGATTGGCTTTTCGGCGCTAAACCGCATTTGCATTACAAATATAGCTATTCCCTGTCAGCCCGCCATTTTTTTTGCAAAATATGTTTTTACTTCATGGTTTGCAGCCATCTATGCCTCTGTTTTTACGTCCGGGGACCGGTATTTGCTCCCCCTCCGGCATCGGGGAGACGGAATAAGATTACCCTCGCGAAAGTCTCGGTTTCTTTTTGTAGGGCAGCTTACGGAATCAATCTCCGCAGATTGGAAAATTTTTCTCCGCAGATTGAAAAACCCGGTTTCAGTTGCAGTTCCGAGGTTTCTTTTTTCTTCTTCATAGCTTCCCGTTTTTTTTGTTTTTTATAAGGGGGATTACGGCTTCGGGGAGAAAGAAGGTTGTTCCGTTTCCGGACGGTGACGGGATGGAAAAAGCTGTGCGAGATCATATAGATAAAAGGTGTGAAATATCTTAGTCAAAGACACGTATCTCGGAAACTATTTGTAATTTTGCAGGAATAATAGAGAGAAATTATCGATTTAATATAAAGTTAATTATTATGGCAAAGAAAGCACTTTTAATGATTCTCGACGGTTGGGGTATGGGCAATCACGGTAAAGGAGATGTGATTTTCAATAC
>JAJPYK010000169.1 GCA_021205005.1 Paraprevotella sp.
CCTCCGAGAAATCTCCTTATTTCGAGATAGCCTCTAAGTATGGCGTGGAAGTTGTTTTCAGACCATTTATCAAGATTGAAGGTTTGTCTGCAAAGGAATTCCGCCAGCAGAAAGTTTCCATATTGGATTATACAGCCGTAGTTTTTACTTCGCGTAACGCCATCGATCATTTTTTCCTCCTGTGCAAAGAATTGCGCGTAACCGTACCTGAAGACATGAAATATTTCTGCATTACGGAAACGATTGCGCTCTACATCCAATAGTATGTACAGTACCGCAAACGCAAAGTATTCTTCGGAGCTACCGGAAAAGTGGACGATTTATTGCCCGCCATGGTCAAACACAAAACAGAAAAGTATCTGGTTCCCCTCTCGGATGTGCACAGCGACGAGATCTCCAACCTGCTGGATACGAAAAAGCTCATCCACAAAGAAGTTGTCATGTACCGCACGGTAAGCAACGACTTCAAGAACGACGAGAAGTTCGACTATGACATGCTTATCTTTTTCAGCCCCTCGGGCGTACACGCTCTGCTGAAAAACTTCCCCAACTTTGAACAGAAAGACATCGTGATCGGCACGTTCGGACCCACCACGGCCAAGGCGGTAAAAGATGCCGGACTACGGTTGGACCTGGAGGCGCCCACAGCACAATATCCTTCCATCACGGCGGCATTGGACGATTTCGTGAAAAATCACCGAGACTGAACCACATTTAAATAAAAAGGGTGCCGGACAAGCACCCTTTTCTCTTCCTCCTCCCCTCTTACCCTATATGGAACAGAACGCAGACTTTTCATTTCACAAATCGGAACGTGTATGCAGCAGACGCATCATAGAAGCCTTGTTTGCAGGAGGAAACAAGTCGATGTCCGCATTCCCGCTCCGCGCTGTGTTCATGACCCTGCCGTCCGAAGAGCACGCCCCGGCCGCTTCTGTACTCATCTCCGTATCCAAACGAAGATTTAAACGAGCGGTGAAACGTAATCGGGTCAAACGACAAATCCGCGAGGCCTACCGACACAACAAGACGATTTTGGAACAAGCGTTGGGACCGTACGGCAATTTACGGGTCGTTGTCGCCTTTCTGTGGCTGTCCGACCGTCTTTATACTTCTGCCGAGGTGGCCGAGAACGTAAAACGACTGATGGTGCGCATCGCCGAACAACTTCCACCCCGAACCGATTAAACTGTCCCCATGAGTCCGCTCCTCCGCACTCTCCGCCGCCTGCTGTGCACGATATTAATTGCCCCGATAGAGTTCTACCGCCGGGCTATTTCTCCCTTGACGCCCCCTTCTTGCCGTTTTACTCCCACCTGCTCGCAATACGCCATCGAGGCCATCCGTAAACACGGACCGTTCAAAGGGTTCTATCTGGCCATACGCCGCCTGTTGCGCTGCCATCCGTGGGGAGGAAGCGGATATGACCCCGTACCGTAACGTCATGAGTCCCTTCCTGAACTTCCACGCCCACCGCGTGTCGGTCTCCCCTTCGGAAACCGTCATCCGTAACCTCATTGTGCCTCAAGACTCCGCCGCATTCCCCATCACGACCGGCAAAGGACTTTTCTCAGCCGGCATTCATCCCTGGTTTATCCCGAACGATCCGGAACCGGCCCTGAACACATTGGAACACCTTGCCTCAATGCCGACTTGCATCGCCATCGGGGAAATCGGCTTGGACCGCCATGCCGTCACCGACTCGGTCGTCCAACGTGCACTCTTTTTACGTCAGGCCGACATCGCGGTCCGACACCGTCTTCCGATGGTCATCCATTGCGTCAAGGCATGGGAAGAACTGTTCGCCATACGCAAGGAGATACCTTCAGGCACACCTTGCATCATACATGGTTTCCGTGGCAAACCGCCCTTGGCCACAGACCTGCTCCGCAAGGGCTTCTACCTGAGTTTCGGCTTCCGGCTGAATCCGCAGAGTTTGCAGTCATGTCCGCCCGACCGCCTCTTCCTCGAAACCGACGAAGACCCTCGCAACGTAGAAGCATTATACCGCACGGCGGCCCGATGGCGCGGATGTCATGCAGAAGAAATAAAGCAACGCTGCTGGAAGAACCTCGAACGCATCACCCGACGTCCCTAAAAAATAAAAATATAGTTGCAAGTCTCACCGAAAGGCCGTACTTTTGTACGAATCAAGATTAATCAAAATATATTCATACGATGAACTTTGTAGAAGAATTGAAATGGAGGGGCATGATCCACACCATGATGCCGGGAACCGAAGAACTGCTCGAAAAAGAACAGGTCACCGCCTATGTCGGTATCGACCCCACGGCAGACTCCCTGCATATAGGCCATCTCTGCGGCGTGATGATGCTTAAACATTTCCAACGTTGCGGACACAAACCGCTGGCACTGATCGGAGGAGCCACCGGCATGATAGGCGACCCCTCGGGCAAAAGTCAGGAACGCAACCTGCTCGATGAAGAAACCTTGCGTCACAACGTCAGTTGCATCAAAGAACAACTGTCGCGCTTTCTGGATTTCGACAGCGACGCGCCCAATCACGCCGAACTGGTGAACAACTACGATTGGATGAAGGACTTCACCTTCCTCAACTTCGCACGCGAAATAGGCAAGCACATTACCGTAAACTACATGATGGCCAAAGACAGCGTGCAGAAACGACTGAACGGCGAAGCCCGCGACGGACTCTCGTTCACGGAGTTCACCTACCAGCTCCTGCAGGGGTACGACTTCCTATATCTGTACGAACACAAAGGCTGCAAATTGCAGATGGGCGGCAGCGACCAATGGGGCAATATCACCACCGGAGCCGAACTGATCCGGCGCACCAACGGCGGAGAAGTGTTCGCCCTGACCTGCCCGCTGGTGACAAAAGCCGACGGAACGAAATTCGGCAAGACGGAAAAAGGCAACATCTGGCTCAACCGCCATTATACCAGTCCGTACGCTTTCTACCAATTCTGGCTTAACGTAGCCGACGACGATGCCAAACGTTATATCCGTATCTTCACCACGCTGGAAAAAGAAGAAGTCGACGCCCTCATCGCCCTGCACGACGAAGATCCGGGACAACGCATCTTACAGAAACGTCTGGCCAAGGAAATCACCGTCATGGTACATAGCGAAGAAGATTACGCCACAGCCGTGGAGGCCTGCAACATCCTGTTCGGAAAAGCTACGAAAGAAAGTCTGGCAAAACTGGACGAACAAACGCTCCTCGACGTATTCGCCGGCGTTCCGCAATTTGAAGTCAGCCGAGACACCCTGGCTGCCGGAATCAAGGCCGTAGACCTGATGGCCGAAACCACGCAATGCTTCCCGAGCAAAGGCGAAATGCGCAAAATGGTGCAAGGCGGGGGCGTATCGCTCACAGGGGAGAAAGTTACGGCTTAGGACCGCACCGTGAACACCGATGTTC
>JAJPYK010000033.1 GCA_021205005.1 Paraprevotella sp.
ATTGGCAATGATCACCTTGTTTTCGGGCAGCTTGACGTCTTGCGGCGACTTTCTGGACATTTATCCCCTGACTATGGTGTATGAAGATAATTATTGGAACGAAAAGAATGATGTGGACCAGATTGTGAACGGATGCTATACTCGCATGGAGAGCGATGATTTCATGCGCCGTCTGTTCATGTGGGGTGAAGTGCGTTCCGATAATGTGGGACGTGGTTTCCATAGCGATTACAGTTCCTCTTCGGCAGAGGGACGTATTCTGAGCGAGAATCTTCTTTCTACGAATACGTATACCGACTGGTCTCCGTTTTATTCGGTTATCGACCGTTGTAATCTGGTGATAGAGAAAGCTCCTGAGGTGGCCCAGAAAGATCCCAGCTATTTGGAGAGCGATGTGAACGCTACCATTGCGGAGGTTACGGCTTTGCGTGCTTTGTGTTATTTCTATTTGGTACGTACTTTCAAGGATGTACCTTATTATACTAATGCGATCACGAACGATGAACAGCCTCTGAACTTGCCGGCTACCGACGGGACTGTGATCATACAGAACTTGATTAACGACTTGTTGAAGGTATATCCTAATGCGCTTACCGAGTGGCCTCGCCAGTCCGGACAGGATGTAAGTTATGCACGCATCACGCAGAATGCTATCTTTGCCATGTTGGCGGATATGTATTTGTGGATCGGTGATTTCAATAACGCAGCTCTGTATGCACAGAAGGTCATCGACAGCAAGACTACTTATTTTAAGAATAATTACTCTTCGCTGTATATGGTGGACGGTTATCCTTTGATTCCCGATAACGACGGTACTCTTATAGCCAAGGGTACGGCATACAATCTCGGTTTCGGTACGGGTGGCGGTCCGGAGAGCATCTTCGAGCTCGATTTCTCTTCGAGTACGACAGACGGTTCCAAGTCCAATACCATGGTGGCTTATTTCTTCCGTAGTTGGTTTAAATATTCGGATGACATCACGACTAATATGGGATATTTTGCGCCGGCAGAAGGCTTGTGGACAGAATTCTCTTCGCCTACATTGTTCCTGAGTAGCCAGGATTCGCGTATCAGAGAGTCCATTTATGTGGATAACATTACGGATGCTTCAACTCCGTATATCAATAAATATACGGCGCAAAACATATCTTTTACTTCTTCGGATCCTACGAACTCCAACTACTACACTTATCGTATGTCTAAGAACGATGCCAATTGGATCTTTTATCGTGTGAGCGATATGATGCTCATCAAGGCGGAAGCATTGCTTTATATGATGGGAGATGACATGAATACGGCTTATAACGACAGTCTGGGGCGTGAGGCGTTTCAGTTGATCAACGCGGTGGCCGACCGTTCTGCGGTTAACACCTCCTCTTCTCTCTCGTACGCAAGTTATGCTTCGAGAACTCTGTTGATCAGCTTGCTGTACGACGAGCGTCGTCGCGAGTTCCTTTTCGAGGGTAAGCGTTGGTTCGATTTGGTACGTCATACCATTCGCGACGGAAACAATACGTCTTATTTGGTAAATGCCATTTCGAGTAAGCAGACCAGTTCTACGGCTACCAGTAAGTTCGGTAATTACATGGCGATATATTGGCCCTATAACTACGACGAGGTACGTGTGAACGACAATTTGCAGCAGAACCCTGCTTATCAAGATAGTGAGAATTCTTCTTATGAATCTACAAAATGATGAAAGTTCATGAAACGTTTGATTAAAATAAGTCTCTCTGTTTGCACAGTATTGCTCTTTGCGATGCAGATGAATATGTTGACCAGTTGTAATGACGACATGTCGGCCGAAAGCTATTACACGTTTACGGGTGAGATGATGAGCGATTTCCTGAAGAATCGCGAAGATTTCAGCTTATTCCGTCAGATTGTGGAACGTGCGGGTGAAATGGTGTTCTTGGGAACAAGAGGTTCCCGCACCTTCTTCCCTCCTACGAATGAAGGTGTAGAAGCCTATCTGACCGAGATGGGATATTCTTCTGTGGACGATATTCCGGCAGACTATTGCGATACGTTAGTCAAGGCTTGTCTGGTGGACGACCATGTATTGTATACCTATGATATGGCCAATACACAGCAGGAAACCAACGAACTCGGCTTACCGCTGATCATCGTGACGGAGGATTCGGTCTTGGATGAGAATGGTTTGGTCCAGAGCGTGATTAACAGTAGTTCTGCTATCATTAACTCTTTGAAAAACGACTCTGTGGAAAACGGAGTGGTACACCCTGTGGACCAAATGCTGATACCTAATACCAGTGTGGGTTCTGTCTTGTTGGATGACAACCATTCCGAGTATGAGATCTATTACGAGGCGTTGAGGCGTACGGGGCTTTTGGACTCATTGGCTCGCTTCCGTGATCAAAGTTATGAGACATGGAAAGAGAACTATCCCGAATATCAGTCGGGTATCCATTCCGGTGACTTCACCTACGTGATCAAGCGTCCTGATCATCTGGATCAAGGGTATACCGTATTTGTCGTACCTGACAAAGTGCTCTATGAGAAATATCCCGAATATTTCAATGAGAGCATGAGTATGGACGAAAAGATCGACGGGTTGTACAAACTGGCCGTGTCGAAGTATAATGATTCGGAATCGGCCCAAATCTTCGGTTTGAATGAGAAGGATTCCCAAGGCCGTACCTATAAAGATCTTTATTGGAATGAGAATGCTTTGACGAGTCGATATAACCCGTTGAACATGTTCCTTTCCTATCACATGTTGGACCGCTTGTATGAAAGTACAGCCAAGTTGGTCAACTGCTGGGGTATCAATACGAACTATGCCGATCCTACGGAATGGATTACGACCATGCTCGACATCTCCATGCTTAAGGTCGAGCGTGTGTACTCTTCTATCGATCCGCAAATCGATCAGGCCGGCGGTTTTTATTTGAACCATACCATTGCTTCTGTTTACAACAGTTATGAACGTGTGCGCGGTGCTAAAGTCACGCAGCCGGCGAGCAACTTCTCCATCAACTGTGCATTCTATTATCTGGATGATGTCATTGCCTATGACAATACCATGCGTTCCAATATCATGAATACCCGTATGCGTATCGATGTGGTGACCTTGTGGCCCGAACTGACGAACAACGGCATGCGTCTGCATGGTACGCCTTGGAAAGGTTACGACGCTACTACAGATAATACCGAGTCTACGTTGAACTATAACATTCCCTCGGGCTATCTGAAGAATACTACCGTGAATGAAAGTTCCATATTCTTAGTGCAGCGTCCGAAATACACGTTCTGGAACATGGGTGGCGACGAGATTAATTTCTTGGGTTCAAGCTATGACATTACGTTCCGTCTTCCGCCGGTTCCTCCCGGCACATACGAACTTCGTATGGGGTATGCCGGCATGAGCGACCGAGGCATAGCACAGGTCTATGTGGACGGTAAGCCGGAAGGTACGCCTCTGGACTTGCGTTATAACGCAGCCGATTCCCGTGTAGGCGGTATTTACGGTGTAGACCTGACGGACGAAGAGTTGGAAGAGAACAACCGTACGATGAAGAATAATGGGTACTACCGTGGACCGGCCAGTGTCTATACCTATAAAGGTGGGGCGGACAGCAAGTACACGCAACCTACTTATTATGCGCCCGATTGTGACAACATGAATGAAAACAAAGTCACGTATCGCCGTAAGTTGGCCGATGTGACCATCGACTACCATACCTATCATACCGTTCGCGTGCGTTCCGTTTGGGTACAGGGAAACAGCGGTTGTTTCATGTTCGACTATCTCGAACTCGTGCCGTATTCCATTTGTGGTGCCGGCGGTTTGGGTGAGGACGAATATTAATGTTCACTTTTAAACAGACGATGAAAATGAAATTAAGATATTGCATCCAGGCAGGTTTCGTGGCCCTTGCGGCCATGACCGCCGGTGTCTCTTGTACAGATACATGGGACGACCATTATAGTGTGGGCGGTACTGTGCCGGGTTCCACCTTGTGGGAAAACATTATGCAGGATGAGACGCTCCGTTCTTTTGCGGAAGTGTTGGATTCTTGCGGTTATAAAGACATTTTAAATTCCAATCAGGTCTATTCTGTTTGGGCTCCCGAAATAACGGACGCGGAGGCAAAGGAGTGGATCGAGTCTTATAAGAACGATTCTAAAAAAGATAAAAACAATGTAACGATCAAGCAGTTCATTCGGAACCATATCGCCTTGTTCAACAACCAGACTTCAAAACTGACGGACGATACGATCACGATGATGAACAACAAGCGTATGGCCCGTACGGATCTTAGTTTCAGTACGGCTTCTTTGGTGGGAACTTCTGTTCCCTCCTCCAATGGAGTGCTGTACAAAATCGATAGTCCCGTAGCTTTCACGCCTAATATTTGGGAGCGTGTAGAAGAAAAGGCTACCGGCGGCGACGACGGTTTGGACAGCTTGTACAACTTCTTCGAGTCATGGAATCAGGAAGAGCTGGATGAAAGTGCCAGTGTGCCCGGAGGCGTGGTAAACGGTAAAACAGAATATTTGGATTCCGTCATGTATGAATATAACTCCGCGTTTAATGAGTACGGACGAATCGATTCCGAAGACAGCTTGTATTGGTTGTTGGCTCCGACCAACAAAGTTTGGCGTGAAAATCTGGATAAATTCAAACCCTATTTCACTTATCATTCCAACCGGGCCGAAGAGGGAGACTCTCTGCAGGACCTTTATGCGAAGCTGTTCATGGTCTCTTCCGAGTTTTTTAATGTACGTAACCAGCCGGGAAAGAACTTCAATATAAATGATCCCGACTCCATCTGCTCTACGGCGTATAACCGCGATAAACCGGGCTACTACATGTTTGAGCGGCCCCTTGATCCCGACGGTATATTCTATGGACTTACGCCCATCGAGTGCAGTAACGGAAATTTGTATAAGACTGCGGATTGGCGCATCTCTCCCACGAAGACGCTCTTTATGTCGGAAGTGAAGGTCGAGGGTGAGAACTCCTATTATTATTCCACAATACCTTTGGGCGCTACTGAGGGGAGTACGGCTTACAGTGCCATTCAGGTGTCCTCCGTATCCACGAATAGCGATAAATATAAGGTTTCCGGTTCGGGATATATCGTAGTGAGAGATACACGTACGGACCGTAACAATCAGCCGGAGATTTCCTATTCCATTCCGGATGTTCTGTCCAAATGTCCTTATGATATTAAAGTCGTGTTCGCCACTCCTTTGGCAGCAGATACGCTGAATACGGCCGACGCTCAGTTGAAGCGGCAGATAACCGCCAAGATCCGTTACTATTCTTCTACTACGGGTAGCATCATCACAGACGGTAATGCCATTACGTTGTGCAGCGGTGTGGATGTAGACGCCACGAAGATGGATACGGTGACCGTGGCTTCAGGCTATACGTTCCCTGTTTGTACATACGGAGAAGAAGATCCCAGTGTGTTCCTGACCATACAATCCATCCAGGGGCGTACGACAGCGGTACCCACCGGTTATTCCAAGGACTTGTACATAGATTGTGTCATTTTTGAACCCCGCCCCGATTTAGATTCAGCCGGGAAGTGACGAAAACGGATTGTATAACATATTAGAGCATGAAGAATGAAAAGATATAGATTCTATTGTTTAGCGTTATTGATGGCGGGTGCGTTGGGCGGCCATGCACAGGAAGAGAACACGATAGACAGCGTGCCGGCTGCCAGACAGGCCGCTCCCGTCAAAAAGAAGGTAAAGACGCGCCCGGTGAGCGGACGAGTGTTTGCCGTGTCGTCGGCCACGCCGCTGGGCGGTGCGTTAGTCAGCGTGAGCGGTTACGACGGTTACAGTACATTGACCGCAGAGGACGGAACGTTTAAGTTGGATGTTCCCGAATATGCTACGGCATTGAAAGTGACTTCCCCCGATTACAACACGATCCGTGTGGGTATTAACAAGTCCTGTCTGTTGCGTGACATCGTGTTGCAATCTTCGAGTATGCGCAAGCAGTACGGCGAGGACGACAATATATTGAATACGGTGACGGCCGATAACTTTACGTACAGTCCCGAGCTGAACATCACTTCCGAGATCGGCAGTCAGTTGGGTGCATACGTACGCACGATTTCCCGCGGCGGTACTCCCGGCATAGGAAACTACATGATGATGAACGGTATCAACACCCTGCACAGTAACGGGCAGCCGTTAGTGGTGATTGATGGTGCGATTGTCGACCAGCAGTATGACCGTTCGATGATTCACGACGGTTTCTATAACGACTTTCTGACTTCGTTCAATGTGAATGAAATCAAGAGCGTGAAAGTCATGGCCAACGGAACGGCTATTTACGGTGCGAAAGGAGCTAACGGCGTCATTCTCATCGAGACCAAGCGCAATACGAGTTTGGCTACCAAGATCGAGGCCACGGTTTCGGCCGGCATCACGTTGTTGCCCAAGTCTCTTCCGGTAATGAACACCTCGCAGTTCAAGACCTATGCTTCCGATCTTTTGAAGAGTACAGGTACGACCGCGACAGAGTTCAAGTTCCTGAATACTGATCCCAATTATTATTGGTACAATAAGTACAATAACGAGACGGACTGGAACGATGTGATCTACAATGAGGCTTTCTCACAGAATTACGGTATCTCTGTGCAGGGAGGAGATGAAATTGCCAGCTACTTCCTGGCATTGGGTTACAACGGTGCGAACAGCGTATTGAAAGACAATGAGATGAACCGCTTGAACATCCGTTTCAACACCGACATCAATATCTTCAAGAGACTTTCCTTGCGTTTCGATGCAACTTATACCAATATTACCCGTAATTTGAAAGACCAGGGCGCACCGGAATCTTATGATGAAGGAACGGTGACGTCAGTCAATTACCTCGGATTGGTGAAGAGCCCCATGTTGAGTCCCTATGCCTATTCCAACGGCAAGATCTTGAGCTCGGTGATCGACAATACGGACGAGGATTATCTGGACGAGGCCCTTTCGTCGCTCAGCGGTGTGAACTACCGGTTGGCCAATCCCGCAGCCATTAACGAGTACGGTACGGCCCAGAATAAGAACTATTTCGAAAATTCTTATCTGAATATATCGGCCAAGCCCAAATGGCAGTTCAATAAGCACTTGGACATCAGTTCCTTGTTCAGCTACACGTTGACAAACACCAACGATAAATATTACGTGCCGATGAACGGCGTGCCCGACTATTATGTATCCTCCCTCGGTCTGACGATGGAAAACGAGGTACGTTCGCTCTATTCTACTCAGAATTCCGTCGTAAGCGATACGAAATTGGAGTGGAATAACCAGTATGACGCACATAGTATCAACCTGTTGGGCGGTTTCCGCTATATGCACGACCTTTACAAGACGGATTCCCAGTTGGGTTATAACAGCGGCAGCGATAAGACCCCGTTCATCAACAACACCGTGAACAAGAGCACAACGGGTAGTTCGGATGAGTGGACTTCGATGACCTGGTACGGTCAGGCCCGTTACGACTATCGCAAGCGTTACTTCGTAGAAGGCGATTTGGCTCTCGAAACCTCTTCCCGTTTCGGAAAGAACGCTAAAGACGGCTTTAAACTGGGAGGCGTGCGTTGGGGCGTATTCCCGGGCATACAGGCCGGATGGGTACTGTCTAACGAAAGTTGGTTCAATTTCCCGGGTATCGACTATGCCAAGATCACCATGGGATACGATGTAAGCGGTAACGACGGAATAGACTTCGATGCTACCCGTACCTATTTTGAAAGCATCTTGTTCCAAGGGCAGGCCAACGGTTTGGTATTGGGCAATATCGGTAATACGGAGGTACAGTGGGAGACCACCCGGCGTTACAACTTCGGTGTAGATCTGAAGTTCTTGAATAACCGGTTGAACGTAGGCTTGAACGTCTTCAAAAGCTGGACCGACAACCTTTTGACTTATCAAGAACTGAGCGTCCTCACCGCTCGGGATAACAGTTGGGTGAACGGAGGTTCATTAGAGAACAAAGGATATAACCTCAGCGTCAGCGGTCATGTGCTGGCTACTCAAAACTGGAACTGGGAACTCGGCGCCAGTGTGGGACATTACAAGAACAAGTTGACCGCTCTGCCCAACGGACAGGATTATGTGGAGACCGAAGTCTACGGCGCCACGATCCGCTCTCAGGTCGGTTCTCCCGTCAATCTGTTCTACGGCTACAAGACCGCTTCGACTTCTTCGGGTACTCCGGTGTATGCCACTTCCGAGGAAGCTGCTGCCGACGGTCTGTACGTATTGGGATCGGACGGGTTGACGCATAAACCTTTCGGTGCGGGCGATATAAAGTTTGTCGATGTCGACGGTAACAAGGAGATCAACTCCAAGGATATGCAGGTCATTGGTGACCCGAACCCCGACATTTACGGTAATATCTTCACTTCGGTCAGCTACAAGAATCTCCGTTTGGACGTGAACTTCAATTACAGTCTGGGCAACGATGCCTATAACTATTTGCGCTCGCAGCTCGAAAGCGGTTCCCGTTTCATGAACCAGTCGGTAACGATGGTGAACCGTTGGACCTACGAAGGTCAGGTGACGGATATTCCTCAGGCAACCTGGGAAGACCCGTTGGGCAATGCCCGTTTCAGCGACCGCTGGATAGAGGACGCCAGTTATCTGCGTCTGAAGTCCATCACGTTGAGCTACGACTTGCCTATCAACAACACGTTCATTCACGGCTTGACGTTCTGGGGACAGGCCAACAACGTATTCACGATTTCAAAATATTTAGGAGCAGATCCTGAATTCTCCATGAGCAACAGTGTGTTGGAACAAGGCATAGACCGTGGTTTGCTGGCCAATAGCCGCAACTTTATGCTGGGTATTAAAATCAATCTTTAATTCAGTCTCTTATGAAACTCAAATCTTATATTTTTCAGATTGCATTAGCCGCTGTCGGGGCGTGTGGATTGGGTGCTTGCCAGGACATGCTCGACGAGAACTCGACGTATGTGATCAATGGCGAACATTTGAATACTCCTGCGGATACAGCCAACTCTTTGATCGGTATCATTTACAAGATGGAAGCCATCGGCGACCGTACCTATTTGTTGGGTGAGTTGCGCGGCGATTTGGTGACATTGAAACGTTCGGCCGCAACGGCCGACTTGATCGGTCTGGCCGATTTCGACGTGAGCGATGATAACAAGTATAATAATCCGCGCGACTATTACGCCATCATCAACAATTGCAATTACTATATTTCCCATGCCGATTCCACGGCTTTCGACAGCCAGGGTAACCGCATCTTCAATAAGGAAATCTCGCAGGCCAAGGCCATCCGTGCATGGACTTATTTGCAGTTGGCTTTGAATTACGGCAAGGTGCCGTTTTACACTCAGCCGCTGTTGACGGAGCAGGACGCCGAACAAATCAAGTTGGACGGCAGCGAAAGCAAGGATATCGAAGGCATTTGCGATTACTTCATCAGCGACCTTCTGCCTTATTCCCAGGTGGACTGGCCGGTATTGCACACCGTGGGTAGCATCCTGATGGCCAACTGTTATTTCCCCGTAGACATGGTTCTGGGCGATTTATATCTGTGGAAAGCCTCTCTTTCCGGCAACCGCGATTACTATCGCGAGGGCGCCAAGTGCTATTTCCGTTGGATCGAGGATACGCGTACGGTGGGCGACGGATTTACGAAAATGGCTTATCACTCTCGGGCAAGTGCTGCTTTTGAATGGATACGTTCCACTTCTTCTGGTGCAGGCGGTTCATGGAACCGCTATAACTCGGGTTTGTCTACTTATACGTCAAACAGTTCTTCCTCTTATAACCAGGAGGCTTTCACCATCATTCCGATGGACTCCGCTTCCAGTCAAGGTTATTACAGCGAAGTGCGCTATTTTTACAACAGTCCGTTGTCGACGGATGGTGATTACGATCTCACCAAGAGTTTCTGCATTACTCCTTCCGCCCGTCTGCAGGCTCTGAGCGCATCGCAGTATTTTTACTATCTGGACGAACACAATAAGAATTATGATGGCGAGATATCAGACGAGAATAATTTTGCCAAATCGTTTATAGGCGATACGCGTCTGGGAGTAGTGTGGACCACCAACACGTTCAATACATCGGGAAGTACGGGTACTTATACCATGCAGAGAATTTCACGTACAGACCAACGCAATATCATGGTTTATCGTCAGGCCGATGCCTGGCTGCGTCTGGCTGAGGCGCTGAACGGCGGCGGTTTCCCCCGTTTCGCTTATGCCATCCTGGCTACGGGGCTCAGCTCCACGATTGTGAACGACAGTATCCTGCCGTACTGCACCGCTTCGGATTCGGCATTCATCAATACGTTGAATTCTTCGGATAACTATTTCTCGAATTATAACGCACGTAACGGATACATGAGCATAACCAGTTCGGAAGCGTCTTCTTATGACATCGGTATCCATTCCCGCGGTAGCGGTTATAGCGAGAAGAATCCCTATTATGCTTATCCTATGGTGGATTCGTTGGATGAGGAAGGCATTTACATCAACGGGTACGATCCTAAGACGATGGACCGCAAGGCTTGGGCTCAACAGAATCTGGATAAGGAGAAACTTCGTGTGGACAGTATGATCCTCGACGAGATGGCTCTGGAAACCGGTTTTGAAGGCAAGCGTTTCTACGATTTGATGCGTTTTGCCAAACGTTATAACGATCCCAAGTGGGTGGCCGATCCGGTCAGCAAGCGCGACGGAGAAGTGAACGGAACTCTGTACAGCAAGTTGATGGATGCCAACAACTGGTTCCTGAACTGGCAAGGGAAAGTCGGATTGTAATCCGAAGCCGATTTTCATATCCATAAGAAGCGGAGTGTGCGGGAAAGCACGCTCCGCTTTTTTTCTGCGGAGAAAAAAAATCAATTTCAGACGATTGATTTTTCATTCTGCGGAGATTGATTTCCGTTTCTGCGCCTCTTGCTTTTTCGGCCGTCTCCGGATGAGGGGATGAGGGGCCGTTTCGCGCGTGTGACAGTTTTTCGCCCATTTCTTTATGATTCGGAAAAAGAAATTGTATTTTTGCGAAAATTTAGAGACGCGTAATTAGTAAAATACGACATATGGCAAACAAATTCGCAGAACGTACACGGCTGGATCTCGCGGAAGTGAACCGGGAGGTCCTGAAGATGTGGGACGACGATGATGTTTTTCATAAAAGCATGACAGAACGGGAGGGGTGTCCTTCGTTTATATTTTTTGAAGGTCCGCCTTCGGCCAACGGCCATCCGGGCATTCACCATGTGCTGGCACGTTCGATCAAGGATACGTTTTGCCGTTTCAAAACGATGAAAGGCTTCCTGGTGAAGCGCAAGGCCGGATGGGACACTCATGGTCTGCCGGTGGAATTGGGGGTGGAGAAAGAACTCGGCATCACCAAAGAGGACATCGGCAAGACGATCTCCATTGAGGAGTATAACCGCAAATGCCGCTCCAACGTGATGAAATACACGCAGGAGTGGACCGACCTGAGCCACAAAATGGGCTATTGGGTGGACATGGAGCATCCCTACATCACGTATGACAACAAGTACATCGAAACCTTATGGTGGCTGTTGCAGCAACTCTATCGCAAGGGTTTGCTGTATAAAGGCTATACCATACAACCTTATTCGCCCGCAGCCGGTACGGGATTGAGCTCGCACGAGTTGAACCAGCCGGGCTGTTACCGCGACGTGAAAGATACCACCGTGACGGCACAGTTCGCCATGCTGGACCCGCGTCCGGAGATGACGGGGTGGGGGAAACCTTATTTCGTGGCTTGGACCACAACGCCTTGGACTCTGCCCTCGAATACGGCGCTTTGTGTGGGGCCCAAGATCGCCTACGTGTGCGTCCGTACTTATAATATGTATACGGGCGATCCGGTCACCGTCGTGATGGCGGAGGCCCGTATGGCCGCTTATCTCAATCCGAAAGGGGCTGAATTGCCGTTGGAGGATTACAAGCCGGGCGACAAAGTTATCCCGTATCGCGTAGTGGGAAAATATACGGGACAGGAATTGGTCGGCATGAAGTCTGCACAACTCTTTCCTTGGGTGAATCCCGGCGAAGGGGCTTTCCGTGTCATTCCCGGCGATTACGTGACTACGGAAGACGGTACGGGAATCGTACATATTGCGCCTACGTTCGGTGCCGATGACGCTCAGGTGGCCAAGGCCGCCGGCATTCCTCCCCTGCAACTGGTGAACCGTAAGGGAGAATTGCGTCCGATGGTGGACCTTTCCGGCAAATTCTATTTGCTCGATGAACTGGACAGTGACTTTGTGGCTCGTTGCGTGGATGTGGAAGCATACGGGAAATGGGCCGGTCGGTTCGTGAAGAATGCTTACGATCCGAATAAAACGGACAAAGACGAGACGCTCGACGTGGAGTTGTGCATGACACTCAAGCAGTGCGGCATGGCTTTCAAGATCGAGAAACATATACATAATTATCCGCACTGTTGGCGTACGGACAAGCCGATTCTTTATTATCCGCTCGACAGTTGGTTTATCAAGAGTACGGCGGCCAAGGATCGCATGATCGAACTGAACCGTACGATCAAATGGAAACCGACTTCGACGGGAACCGGACGTTTCGGCAAATGGCTGGAAAATCTGAATGATTGGAACCTGAGCCGTAGCCGTTATTGGGGTACTCCGTTGCCGATCTGGCGTTCGGAGGACGGAGAGGAAATCTGCATCGGTTCGGTGGAAGAACTGTACGCCGAGATCGAAAAGTCGGTGAAAGCCGGCCTGATGGCGGTCAACCCGTTGAAAGAAAACGGATTCGTCCCCGGCGACTATGCGCAGGAGAATTACTACAAGATAGATTTGCACCGTCCTTTCGTGGACGACATCTTATTGGTAAGTCCGACGGGCAAACCGATGAAGCGCGAGGCCGACCTGATCGATGTTTGGTTCGATTCGGGCGCGATGCCTTATGCCCAGATCCATTATCCGTTCGAACACAAAGAGGAGTTCGACCGTCGTAGCGTCTATCCCGCCGATTTCATTGCCGAAGGGGTGGACCAGACCCGCGGATGGTTCTTCACGTTGCATGCCATTTCTACGATGGTGTCCGACAGCGTGGCTTATAAGACCTTGATTTCCAACGGGCTTGTGCTCGATAAGAATGGGAATAAAATGTCCAAGCGGTTGGGCTATGCCGTAGATCCTTTCGGTACGATAGAGAAATACGGTTCCGATGCCGTCCGCTGGTATATGATTACCAACTCCTCGCCGTGGGACAACCTGAAGTTTGACGAAGCCGGCGTGCAGAAGGTAGCCCGCACTTTCTTCGGTAAACTCTTTCAGACTTATTCTTTCCTGACGATGTATGCCAATGTCGACGATTGGCATTATGCCGAAGCCGATGTGCCCATGGGTGAACGGCCGGAGATAGACCGGTGGATTCTTTCCGAACTGAACACACTGGTGAAAAACGTGGAAGCCTGCTATGACGATTACGAGCCGACAAGGGCCGGACGTCTGATTCAGGACTTCGTGATCGACAATGTGAGCAACGGGTTCGTGCGTTTGTGCCGTAAACGTTTCTGGGGCAGTGCGATGAGTACGGACAAGTTGTCGGCTTACCAGACTTTGTACACGTGTCTGGAAACCGTGGCCAAACTGATGGCTCCCATCGCTCCTTATTATGCCGATCGTCTTTATTGCGACCTGACCGCAGCCTGCGGGCGTGCGGAATCCGTGAGCGTGCACTTGGCGGCATTCCCCGTGTGCGATGAGTCCAAGGTTGACAAGTCGCTGGAATATCGCATGGAGTTGGCCCAACAGATTACGTCGATGGTACTCTCGCTGCGTAAGAAAGAAAAAATCATCGTGCGTCAGCCGTTGCAGTGCATTTCCATACCGGTGGGCGACGCCGAACGGCAGAAAAGCATCGAAGCCGTGAAGCAACTGATTCTGGACGAAGTAAACGTCAAGGAGTTAAGATTCGTGGAAGGCGACGGCATGTTGGTGAAGAAAGTGAAATGCAACTTCCGTACGATGGGTAAGAAGTTCGGCAAACTGATGAAGAGCGTGGCCGGGGCTGTGGAAGCCCTGACGCAGGAACAGATCGCCGCATTGGAACGTGACGGCCGTATCGACCTGACGCTGTCGGGCGGGGAGGCCGTATGTATCGAAGCTGCCGACGTGGAGATCTTCAGCGAGGATATTCCGGGATGGACGGTGTCCAATGAAGGCAGTCTGACGGTAGCCCTCGACATCATGTTGACGGATGCCTTGCGCGTGGAAGGCACGGCGCGCGAGTTGGTGAAACGCATCCAGACCCTGCGTAAGGAAAGCAATTTCGAGATTACGGACCGAATCGCGGTGACACTTTCGCATTCGGAACAGACGGACAAGGCTGTGTCCGATTTCTATCACTATATCTGCGGGCAGGTACTGGCCGACAGTCTGACCGTGGCCGATCGTGTGGACGGCGGCATAACGGTGGATTTCGACGATTATACCATAGATATGAAAGTGTCGAAGAACTAAGTATACCTAATTAAATGTATTATGACAGAAAAAACACGTTATTCAGACGAAGAATTGGCCGAATTCAAGGCGTTGATTTTGGATAAATTGGCTGTGGCCAAAGAAGAATACGAAACTATGATGGGGACGTTGATGAATACTGACAACAACGGAGTGGACGATACTTCGCCGACGTACAAGGCTCTGGAAGAAGGCGCCAATACGCAGACCAAAGAAGAACTGTCCATGTTGGCAGCCCGCCAGTTGAAGTTCATCCAAGGCTTGGAGGCCGCTCTGATACGCATCGAAAATAAGACGTACGGCATTTGTCGCGAGACGGGCAAGCTGATTCCCAAGGAACGTCTGCGCCTCGTGCATAATGCACATTTGAGCAACGAACCAAAAAAAATAAAAAGAAAATGAAGACGGAAGGAAGTTGAAGTAAATGGTCATGGCTCACTCAGGGACGGCTGGCCGGGCTGATTATCGTGGGGGTATTGGTGATTGACCAATGGTTCAAGATTGCGGTCAAGACCCACATGTACTTGCATGAGAGCATCCGGGTGACGAACTGGTTCTATATCCTCTTTACGGAGAATCCCGGGATGGCTTTCGGATGGGAGTTCTTTGAAAAGCTTTTCCTCACTTCCTTTCGCATCGTGGCCGTGATCGTCATTGCCTATCTCCTTCGCAGGGTGATTCGCAAGGGCGTTCCTACGGGTTTTGTGGTGTGCCTGTCGCTGGTGATGGCCGGTGCGGCGGGCAATATCGTAGACTGTGTGTTCTACGGATTGATCTTCAATAATCCCCCTGCACCTTTTGTCGCCCATTTCGTTCCTTTCGGCACGGGCTACGAGAGTGTGTTCCAGGGGAGGGTGGTGGATATGTTCTATTTTCCCATCATCGACACCTATTGGCCCGATTGGGTGCCCGGGGTAGGAGGTTCTCACTTCATCTTTTTCAGTCCGATATTCAATTTTGCCGATGCCGCTATCAGTTGCGGCATTATAGCTTTGCTGCTTTTTTATCACAAACGTATTTCCCGATAAGCTTGTTTTGAAGTCCGTTCTGAAGTTTATACGTCGCATTTGCCTGGCGGGAGGGAGCGTATTCTGTCTGTACTCTTGTAAGCCGGGTGTTCCCTCGGAGCTGATCCAGCCCTCTGAGTTAGAAGATATTCTGTATGACTATCACATCGCCCAGGCTATGGCTGATGCGTCGCCGGACAGCATGAACTTCAGGCGTTACAGTTACGTGGAAGCCGTATTTGCGAAATACGGTGTCACAAAGGCCGAGTTCGATTCCACGATGGTATGGTATTCGGCGCATGCCACCTATCTGAATGATATTTATACGCATTTACGCGATCGGTATTCCGCTACGGTGTCCGCTTTGGGCGGGGCTACGGGCGAGAACGACATTTACGCCAATTTGAGTGCGCAGGGCGATACAGCCAATATCTGGCATGAACGCACCTTCAGAATGTTGAAGTCGCGTTTCGCGGAAGACCGTTTGTTGTTTACCATGGCGGCCGATACGACCTTCCATCGGGGCGATGCCATGCTGTGGCGTTTCGATCCCCGTTATATTTTCCACGGACAGGTTAATGAGGCTTATGCCGGGTTTTATGTGGAATACGACAACGATTCCACGGCAGGTGTTACCCGGCGCGTATATTCCAATAGCCAGGTGCAGTTGCGTTTGGAAGGAGATACGGCGCACAATATCCGTGAAGTGGGGGGCTTCGTCTATTACAAACGTTCCGGAGAAGACGGCGGGCTGTGTCTGTTGAGCTTGCAAAACATCATGTTGATTCGTTTCCATCGTCAGCCCGAGAAGAAAGATACGGTTGCGGCAGCCTCTCCGGCGGATAGCCTGAAAGAGATACCGGCAGACTCTGCACGCAAACTCGTGCCTGTGGACAGCAACAGCGGTCCCCGTCTGTCACCGTCGCAGTTGCGTGACAGCCGGCCTGTGGAACGTTCCATCCATGTAGTGAAGGAAAAGCCTTATCGCATCGTCCGTCCCGCCCGGGGATCACGCGGCTACGGCGGCCGTTCTCGCAGATGAAACGGGTAGCCTGTCATTTGCTTTATTTCCCTTCGGGGGAAAGCCGCATCCTCCGGATCATAGATTTGGATGCTTCCGGCTTGTATGCGGGAGATGTGCCTTTGGACGGCGAGAAGGCCGGAGTCTTGTGGCTGGGAGGTGTCTGCGTGTTGTTACCGCAGGGTATGGAGCCCCGTCCCGGCGAGAGTGTGGCCGGGATTTTGACCCGAGCCTGGAGGGGATACGGAGAGAAGTCTCTGCGTCTGTGGCAGGCCTGCTGAATCGAAGCGAGGTCTGTACCTTCTTCAGAACCAGTCAGAACATGGAGGCCTGTCGTCTGAATTCGGCACAGACGATGGCCGTGGCTATGGCTACGTTCAGACTTTCCGATGTGGCCCGCCCCGAGGGATAATTAGGAATAAGCAGACGACGGTTGATGAAGGCGGCCGTATCGGGACGTATGCCGTTTCCTTCGTTCCCCATGAGAACCAGTCCGTGAGGGGTCAGCGGGCGGTCATATATGTTTTCTCCATCGAGCAAGGTGCCGTAGATCGGGGTTTGCGGATCTACGGTTTGCAACCATGCCTTCAGGTCGAGGTAGTGTACTTTGACGCGAGCCATCGCTCCCATTGTCGCTTGTACCGTTTTAGGGTTGTATAGATCGGCTGTGTCGGGCGAACAGAAGAGATGTTCTATACCGAACCAATCCGCCAGACGGATAATGGTGCCCAAGTTGCCGGGATCCTGTACACCGTCCAGTCCGAGGCTAAGTTGGTTTTGCAAGATGCTTCCGGATACGGGCCGGTCGGTTCGTTGACGGAACAAGGCCAGCACGTCTTGCGGATTCCTTTGCAGGCTAGCCTTTTGAAGCTCTTCCGCGCTGACTTCCTGAATCTCCGCATTCTCACATAAGTTCCCCGTGACATGCTGATAGCGTCGTTCCAACCATTCTCTGCGGGCGGCTATGTACATACATTCGAATGCAGGGAGCAGCTCCTCTACCAGTTTATGTCCTTCGGCTACGAACAATTGTGATTCTTTGCGGTATTTCTTCTGTTCGAGCGAACGGATCAGTTTGATTTTGTTCTTGCTTATCATGTAAACGTTCAATTATGATGCAAATCTAAGAAGTAATTTCCTATATCGTATGTGTCGGTGCGAGTTTTTGAATCCGGTAAATTCGTTTGTCGAAAAAATGATGTAATTTTGTTAGGTAAATGGGGAGTATGCGGAAACTTTTGTATGGGTTGTGGGGTTGTGTCCTTTTGAGTGTGCTGAACGGTTGTTCGGTCACGAAATTCATACCCGACGGCGAGTACATGCTCGAAAACGTAACGGTGAAGTCTACCGATAAGAGTTTCGATGTCAATACCTTGAAAGGCTATATTCGCCAGCAGCCCAATTCCAAATGGTTCAGTTTGTTGAAAGTGACTATGGGACCTTATG
>JAJPYK010000022.1:0-354 GCA_021205005.1 Paraprevotella sp.
GCTCTATACTGGGACGATTCCTTGGGGACAAGGACAGACACAATCCATCCCGATGGAAGTCAACCTGCTCCATCCGTCGGCCACCAACCAAGGTATGATAAGCGCATTACAAGTCAAATACTACAATAAATAAAATATGAAGAAAAAACAAATTTTTCTTTCCGTATGTCTGTTATGGGCCGCGAGCCTCATCGCCCCGGCACAGTCGTTGGAAATGGTGGCACGCATCATGCCGCCGAATCCGGACATGTCGGGCATCGCCATTACCCCGGACGGAAGAATCTTTCTGGGGTTCCCGCGCCATGCGGATAATCACGACGGATGTGCTCTGGCCGAACTGAAAGACGGTCGGCA